>NZ_BAABWR010000005.1:0-229819 GCF_040370605.1 Aliiglaciecola sp. NS0011-25 | reverse complement strand
TTAATGGTTAGACGTTAACCTAAAGGGAGTTCAAGTTGGACAGGCACCTTTTAAGATAGTAGATGTTATGGCTTTAAATAATAGCTGGATGCTTTCAAAAAGGTTTTAGTATGCTCGTTATCCCGATAGAAAGATGAGGCAAGCTCATTTTTTGCCGAATGAGCGCTATTAAGGTGAATTTAGGATGACGTGAATAGTATTTCTTGCGCAATGAAACAATTGAAATGCAAAAGTTGATTAATGGTTAGACGTTAACCTAAAGAACTTTTTTGCCGACGCTTTCGTTTATAACATCGTAAAGTGTTTGTTTGTCCTGCAGTCACGCTAAAATTGGTTTCAAAGGACAAAAACATATCTTGCCAGGTGTGCTCATCCAATCCCAAGCGCTGCAATATGGGGGATTCATCCACATCAATGATACCTTTTTTGTTAGGAGCTATGCTGCGACCAGATAAATCGACCAACTTTAGATAATCTATCAAATCAAAGGCTAATCCGAACGGTTGTGGCTGTTTTGGGTTGCCGACAAAAGGCATTAACGTAGATGGCTGATACCCTTTTTTGAAATCGTAAATACGACGTTTAATACTGGTGTGATTAGATGCCTCTGGGGTTGTTACCATTTTTGCTCGTATCGGGTTTAAATCCACATACACCATACAAGCCGCTAAGGCATGTTCATCTAACAGTGCTTGTGATTTGAATCGCCCTTCCCAAAAGTGACCGGTACAATCGTCTTCCTGATTCGCTTGTCGAGCAATTGGCTCATTTAATTCTCGCATAAACCAGCTAATATCGGTCAACCGGTTACGATAAACGGACAAGGTTGATTGGAGTGTGATGAGTTCAGCGTCGGTGAGCACGCGGGCTGCTTTTGAGGTTAACCTTTGTGAGAGCAAGGTTCCTTTGTGAAGTTTATGCCAACGCTGAGCAATCTCTTTATCCGTCCAATGTTTAGCTTTGTCAGCATTCACATGTAACACCACATGGGTGTGATTGCTCATCACTGCATAGGCACAGACTTCGATGGCAAATACGGTTGTTAAAAACAACAACCTGTCTTCTACCCACTGACGACGATGCTCATAGCTTTTCCCTGTTAGTTTATCTTCGCCACACAAAAAAGCGCGCCGGACACAGCGAGATACACAATGATAATAAGGGGTATCGGAAAGATTGATTTGTCGCTTCCTTGCCAGTGGCATCACTCACTCCTTGAATTAAACATATTAAAGCATAGTTGATTCTATATTCTTAAGAGTCTAGTTCTAGTCTAGTTTGTGGCTGTCCATGTTGAACGATTGAAAATAAACGATTTAAAAATATATGATTGACAAAATGTATCAGAATGAAGATTTTTGTTTATGGTTTATTTTTTTGAGAAATTCTAAATATCGGGCTATTGCAGAAAGTATGAGGCCTGCAAGGTTTTTTTGTGTTTCCCATATCACATACAGCTAAAAAGTAGAAAAAAAATCGTAACGAAATTCAACTATTTTAAATTTGAGGCGACCGCATGCTCTCTGGAGTATAAAAAACAACCAAAACTGACGCTATTGGATATATGACTACTTAAACAGTGCTCTAACTAAAGATGTGGCTATAGGGATAGAAGAACAAAACAAGTGCAGCAAGAGGTTACATGTTAAATGACCAATTACGTAAAATGGGAGTGTATTTATTAGTTCCTATAGGTGGGGCAACAAGTCTGGCAAACAATCTTTGTGGCGACGTTGAATGCGTGTGATATCTTTAACGATCACTTCATTTCCAGTCAATATTGCAGCCATCATGGCAGTCATGGTCAATAAGCCATTGGATGATTTAATAATTTGTTCAACAAGTTGAATTGGATAGCCACTTCCATGGCGTTGGAGCGCATGAATACCACCATGAACATATGAGTTTAAGCCTTTCCACTGCACATCTCTGAATTTACTAAACATAGCCACAGCTTGCGCTGGTGCTTTGCCTTCTAGCGCTTTAATCATTTCTGCGTTATTTGGTTTTTGGTCAGCATTTTGTGATAGCTCACTTAGGGTAGAAAAAGTATTTTCGACCTTCTGGTCACTCGCGGCATAAAATAACCAAGCTGCTCGCGTAAGTGCTTCAAACTGAGAACGAATAATACATATTGCTGAAGTATAGTTTCCGCACATAGTCAGTTGGCGCAAGTTGCTGGAGTGTTCCAGTGCGACCAAGCACATTATCCAACTTGCGCTAATACGCTTGCTATCGTCAAAAGGTCCGTATTCAAAAATACGGCTAAATTCGCTGTTCAGTGATTCTGAATTTTCTAATAAATTGTCCAAGATCTCTATGACTTCATGTTAAAAATTAAGGCTTTTGGTTATGGTGAACTATGACGATGGCGCAACTTCAACGCTTTGAGTTGCATCCTTTCGCCCAATAGTTCCTCGGTGTTTATGGGGCTCGATATGTCTAAGCCAATATACATTTGCAGTACTAAACTGATTTAAGTCGGTGGCCTCAGTATCGATTTGTAAAAAGTCATTTGCAATTAGAAAAGACAACGCGGGTTTAATATCATTTCGTTGTACAGCAGCATATTGGGTGATTTTTTCATACCCTAGCTTGGTATACCCTATCTGACTATCTCTAAATGCAACAACGACTAAATATATCTTGAGAGCGTTTAATTCTACTTTGCTTCTCAATTTGAATGACTCAAAAGCTTTGACCTTTGAAAGCTTTTTATCGTAAAGCCCTTTAGCTGGCAACTTACCCCATCGTGCTCCATCGGCAAGACCTATTATTGTGAAGATATTAGGCCTCTTATTAGTACTCACCTTTATGAGTGAAAGGCTCTCAAGAACTCTAATTCCATTAGAGACCTTCGTTCTACTTATGCCCAACAATTCTGTAAGTTTATCATAAGACATCTGGGTATCACCCAACCGCCCATTCGCTAAACTGTCTTTGTCGCTAGCATGGTGAGACAAAACTATAAGTAACATAAGAGCAGCAATGTAATCAGATTTCGCTTCTCCACTCCATTTCATTTCACGTAGCGGTGAATTATCGGCATCTAAAAACCTAACACTGGGTATTTTTGTCCATTCAAGCATTACTTACTCTCCTTAGCTTTGGCTGGTTCCAATACTTTTACCACTATTTGCAATGCACAAAACACTACTACCAGCGACAAACCGACTATTAATAGCGCAAGATGTTCCGTCGGTAGACTTAATATTGATTTGAATAAACTTGTTAACTCACTCATCTGATGTTCCTAATACTATTGATTAGGCTCTTTTTTAACGAAGTTTACAGACTACATCTAGAAACAGTATGTTACCATTATGTCAAAGTTTTAAACTTAATTCTTATTTTTCAATATCTTGGGTCTGAAAGTAGAGTCCATATAATAACCCATTAGAGTCCATAGATAGGTGGGTTTTATATGATTATGCCCTCACCCCTCTTGCTTTCTATTCTTCTTAAAATTCTCAGCCTGCATAAATATCTCTTGGTACACTTCGTCTCGGCTTACTGGTGGATACTTAAACTTGGCCAGTAGCATGATGAGGTCAACTTTAAGCTCAGCTTTGATGTCGTCTCGCTGGCTCCAGTCGGTATACTTAGCTTTGTCATCGACTACGGCTTTAACTGCTCTGGCGAGTTCGAGTAATTGCTCTTCTGGATAGGAGAAGTCATACTTTTTTGCAAGTGATTTGAGAATGTCGTAAAAGGCTTTTTCTTCGAAATTGATGCCTAAGTCGTCGTGTGCGCCCATCTCTGCTTTTAAGTCACCAAACATATTGATGATTTCATCTGAAAAGTCTTCGAGTACTTCACTGACCAGCACGTCGTCTTCTTTGCGTTCGTTGTACTTTTCAACTAATGCCTTAAAGCGTTGGGTGAAATCTATGCCCTGTGCCAAATTAACCTTTTTCATTTCACCAATGGCTTTCGCGAGCATCTTTTGCAGCATCATGATTTTGGTGTTGGGCAGCTTAATTTTGCTGATTTTATTGAGGTAGTCATCATCAAAAATGTCTATCTCGCCCTGAGAGTCATCCATTTTGAGGATCTCTTCTACACCATCACTTTTGAGTGCCTCGGCTATCATCTCGTGCACTTTGGCGTTCATTTGCGCAGTATCGGGGGCTTCACCTTTCGTTAGCTTGTAAATGATGGAGCGCACGGCCATATAAAAATGGATCTTATCTCGCTCTAATTGACTGATCTTTTCACTGCCACAGCAGATGTCGTAAGCGGCTTTTAAACGTTTGACTAGTGCCATAAAGCGCTTTTCACGTTTGCCTAACTGCAAGATAAATTCAGAGGCTTGGTTAAAGCAATTAAGCTGTGCTAGTGGCTCACCAGTAAAGTAAGCCGTGGAATCAAAGGTATGAAACACATCACCTAGCAACGCTAGATGGTCTTTTACTGTTATCACAGATTGATTGATATCTTCAAAATTGGTTTCGTCGGTTTTGCTAAACTGAGCCAAGGCTTTGTTCATGGCTGATTTAATGCCGATGTAATCCACCACTAAACCTTTGTGCTTACCTGCAAACTTGCGATTTACCCTTGAAATAGTTTGAATAAGATTATGTTTTTGTAGCGGCTTATCAATATAGATGGTATCCAAAAACGGTACATCAAAACCTGTAAGCCACATATCCACCACTATGGCTATTTTAAAGTTGGAGTGCTCAATCTTAAATTGCCTATCTAACTCTTTACGATAATCTTTGCTGCCTAGCAGATTAAACATCTCTTCTGGATCGTCTTTGCCTCGGGTGATCACTAGCTTCACCTGTTCTATAGGCATGCCCAACTTACCTGCTTTTATGGCTAACTCTTTTTCATCATTGGTAAGCGTGGCAGCATGTTCCGATTCTTTTACTTCAAACCATTGTGGGCGTAAGGCTTTTATTTCTATATAGAGAGCATAGGCAATGTCACGGGAACTACATACAAACATAGCTTTACCACAAATGGTGGTGCCCTCTTCAATGCGGGTTTCATAATGCTTCACAAAATCTGCTGCCAATGCCCTTAAACGGTCTGGGTCTCCCAAAATTGAATTCATTTTGGTGGTGGCTTTTTTACTTTCTTCTATTTGGTGTTCGTTGCTGCCGTCCTGCTCGCACTTTTTGTAATAAGCCTCAATCTCTTCAAGCTTTTGATTATTTAGTACGATTTTGGCAGCACGGCCTTCATAAACAATACGTACTGTAATTTCGTCTTTTACCGATTCGGTCATGGTGTAGCTATCGACCACTTGGCCAAACACATCTAAGGTGGCGTCTATAGGAGTACCGGTAAAGCCCACATAAGTAGCGTTAGGTAATGAGTCATGTAAATACTTAGCAAAGCCGTAGGTGCGTTTAACGCCTTGCTCTGTGATACGTAGTTTTTGATCGAGGTTAATTTGGCTGCGATGGGCTTCGTCCGAAATACAAATTACATTGCTACGTTCGGTTAATAACTGGGTATCTTCGGTAAACTTATGAATAGTGGTTAAAAACACTCCGCCGCTGTTACGGCCTTTTAGTAACTGGCGCAGCTCAGTACGGCTTTCCACACTTACAATGTGATCATCACCAATATAACTTTTAGCATTGGCAAATTGATTAGCCAGTTGGTCGTCTAAGTCAGTACGGTCGGTCACCAACACTATTGTTGGGCTTTCAAACTCAACACTTTTCATCAACAAGCGCGATAAAAACTGCATGGTAAAACTTTTACCACAACCAGTAGCCCCAAAGTAAGTGCCACCTTTACCGTCTCGTTTTTCATCATCTGCACCAGCCACACCTGCTGGCAATTTGCGATGCAGCTTTATGTTTTCAAATAACTTTCTGGCCGCGTAATACTGCGGGTAGCGGCAAGTGATTTTTACCTCACCTTTGGTTTTATCGGGGAAGTAAATAAAGTTACGTAGCACATCACAAAGCCGTGACTTATCAAACAGCCCTTGCAACATAGTATGCAGCGAATTAATGCCTTCTTCGGCCATAGGTTCGTTGCCTGTTACTTTGCGCCACGCATAATAAAAATCGTAACCCGCAAACACAGTACCCATTTTATTATTAACGCCATCGCTGATCACGCAAAGGGCATTGAATACAAACAACTGGGGGATATCACGGCGGTAACGCGTGGTTAGCTGAACATAGGCATCATGAATGCTGGCTTGCTCTTCACGAATGGCGCTTTTAAATTCGAATACCACCAAGGGCAAACCATTAATATAAATAATGCCATCTGGAATACGCTTAGGGTTGTCTGCCGACAAACTATCAATTTCGAGTTGGTTTACAATCTTATAGATGTTGTTATCTATATAACCGGGGCTTACCTCTTGGACCTTGCCACCAACACCAATCTCAGCCGCTTGTAAAGCACTACGCACACCATCGTAATCAATCAGTTGGATATACAGGTCTTTCTTAGAAGGCTGACCAGCCACTGCTTCACGCTTTAATAAAAAGCCATCGCTTAGCCACTTACAAAAAGTTTTGTTGCTCTCGTATAAATCGCTAGCAGGAAGGGTTTCAAGCTGTTTAACAATGTTATCAATTTCGCCTGTAGTAATGTCGTCTTTTGCGTATTTGGTAGATAAGTACTGGCGAAGATCGGCTTTAATCAAAACCTCGTCACCACTACTGCGAATCAATTGTTCGCCTGTAACATGAGGATAACCCTGCTCAGTTAAGAGTTGGATGATAGCGAGTTCTAGCTTTTCTTCCGTGAATTTCACTAAGCCGCTACTCCTTGCTCTGCTGTTAAATCACTAGTATCTTCGATTCCCATCATCATGTTGTAATGCGAAATATGCTTTGAGTAATAAAAAACTTTTTTGAATACTTCTATGTACAATTCGATTGCATCATCCTGAGCTTGAATATAAAGATCATCTGGAAGGCAATGTGAACCGTCATTAATCCAATGAAGTAGAGATTGGCAAACTTGTTGCTCCTGTGGAGTTTCAAATTTTGATATTATATCTTCATCACTAAATTTACCCAAAATCTTAAAGTAATTTTCTAAAATACGGCGCATTGTATTCTGTATAGTAATACCTGAGCAATTCGTCCTATCCTTAAGCTCGCGCCATAAAAGTTCATATGATGACTCAATCGGATTTTTTTGCTCAAATGGGTGAACACTCGTTACATTATTTGCTTTACGTAAAATCCAAAAATGGGTTTTATTACATCCATTTGACCTACCATTTTGATAGGACGCCTCCTTATGAAAGTAAACATTATGTGTGAAAAGCAATATTTGTTTGATTGCAGCCCCATCCTTCACATCTCTAATAAGACCTTTAACAATCGCACTAACTATGTAGAGCACATTACTATCTAAACTAGAGATGGGATCATCAATAATCAGCACTCTACTTTCTGTCACTGCATCATGTGTCAGCGCCCCATTAGCTAACTGCACAAAATATAAAAATGTAATAAATGTAACTTCACCTTCACTCAAAGTATCTAAGGCAAGCTCACCATTTTGCCTTTGAATGACGTAATGGTTATCTAACTCTGGCGATGGAACAATTTCAAAATTTAAGAAGCCATAAGCTTTGAGCAATCTATTAATATCATCTACAGCAGGCTGAACACTTGTCATATTCCGACTTAAAGAAACCAATTCTACTTTAAGTGACTCTAGCTTATCTTTGCGCTTGATTATGTTGGCACTAAGACTAGAAATTGCCTTATCTAAGCCAATATTTTTCTTCATGAATGTTTTGTAATCAAGTTTGATTTTGTCAGCTAGAAATTGCCAAACTTGAGTAGTAAAAGTATTTGTAGCATTATCGAAATCGTTCGCTAATTGATTGTGAGTTTGGATTTCACTATTCGCAGTTGCAATAATTTGAATCAATGATTTGATAGATTCTGACGTTTGGATAACATCTATTGCAGAGCTAACTTTGTCTACTTTTCCTTTAAAATTAATTAAATTCGCGTTTATCTGACTTTCTAAGGCATTGAAGTGGGATTCAAATTCATCAATTTTAAGTTTGGTTTTAGGGTTCTGTCTTTCTTCTGTTAAGACTTTAAGAAGTCGACTAAGTAATTCATTGGTTAAACTTTCGTATTCAGCTCCGATTCTCTCAATGTGTAATACTTTTGCGTTAAACGAGTCATCAAAATAAGCCTCCAACTGTATTTTGAATGAACGATCAATCGTTGCTTTTTGACAGAAAGGGCAATGCTCATCTTCAATGTATTTACGCCCTTGATTAACCCAATCCTGAATACTCAGTTGATCGATTAACCCTGCTATATCAACATCTGCTTTGCCTACAACAATAGATTTCCAAGCTTCATCAGTTTCAATACGTATTAATTGGTCAGCATTAATTTCAGGTAATTTAGGGAATACGCTTGGTCTTGCACCCAATAAAGTATTCGCTTTGGCTATCAGCGCTTCATATGTTGGAATTTTGTCTTCCTGTTTAAGCTCCGCAGAATAAGTAATTATTTTATCTTTGAATAATTTTTTATTAAGTGCCCCGCGAAGCGCATCTTTAAAATCACCTCCAAATTCTTTGTATAATGACCAACACTTTTCAGTGAACTCTGAGGTTAACTCTACTTGCTCACTCTCTTTGGCTTTAAGTTGTTTTTCATGCTTTGTTAATTCAGTAATTTCATCGTTACGTTCTTTTGTTTTTGCGTTGATTTCAGATACTTGTTCGGAAGTCGCCTGACCCAAAGTAAACACCCCAGCGATGTCACTGCTGCCAAAGTTTTTATCACGAAACGCCTTGTTATACACCAAAGTTTGAAGTGGCTGGTTATCTTTCCAATTAACTGAACAAGATGTATAAAACTCTTTTGAAGTATCAGTTAAATAGTTCGAAGCTGTAGTTTTTCCACAGCCATTCGCCCCATAAAAAAAGTTAACCTCTTTTAGGTTGTTAACATTGATGCCAGCTTCGTCATAACTGGCTACATTGGCGAGCTGAAAAGATTCAATCATTTACCCCTCCTTGGTCATTCTAATTCGCTAATTGCAGTTCGCCTGATATGAGTTTCGGTAATAACCTGTCTCTAATTGAAACTAACTTTTCGTTTTGCTGTGCAGCAAGCAGAACCTTCGATAAATAATTTTCAGTAATTTGGCTGAAACTTCTTAGTGAATCATCGCATGGTTTCAAGATACTTAAATTTTCAAATGAAGATTTATTTAAAATGGGCATAGTTGAACCGCTACTTCCTAAATTAAACAACTCATCTCGTCTCAACCTAAGATTTACAAAAAGATAATTTCGGCAAAATTCACTTCCTACAACGATTGAATTTAGCTGCTGATTAGTGACTGAATGACTAGGCGCTATAACAGTTTTACCCATTTGGCTTCCAATACAAGTCACACATATAGAGCCAGCTTCAATCACATTGTTTTTCACAGCAAAAACACCATCATCAGTTAACTTTCGAGCTGTATTTAATGCGAAAACGTCCGTATCTACATCAGTAGGCGTTATAAAAGGCACCCCTATATTTGAATATGCATTATCGACCTTTTTCGGAGGGGTTTTCCCAGTTACAACCTTACCAAAACTTTTTAGACTCACTTTTTTCCAACCCTTAGGTATCCAGCCATAGGTGCCGAGGGTGTTGTCGCCGCAGTGTTCGAATTCGTTGGGAAATAGGCGTTGGGTGGCTTCGGGGAGTGGTTTGATCTTGGGGTTTTGTTTTTGTAGGGCTTGGGCTTTTTTGCGTATTTCGACACGGTGTTGTAGTTGGTCGGGGATGGCGGTACCTGCCGCAAGGGCGTTGTCGATAACCGGGTCAAAGTCCACAAACCAGCTTTTAAACAACGCCTGCGCCATTTGTTCGAGAGTTTGGTTGGTTTGGCGGTTAAGTGCAAGCTTGGAATCAAATGAATCAATATTACTGACAATCCAGTTTTGAGTGTTAATAGGAGGTAATTTTATAGGCAGTTTCATTTGCCCTGTGATACCTAAATACAGTCTTGTTGAGCCTCCCCCGGCCCATTGTTCAAATAAATTTTGGAATTCAATCGAATCAAAATAGTATTTTAAATATTTAGGGTTAATCTTACTCTTATTTAAAACACGGTAATAAGTAACTTGTGGAGTTAAAACTATATAGTCAGAATCTATTTCTCCAACAATTGCTGTTCTGCCAATTGTTGCTTTATGGGAAAGTAGAATGTCACCTTCTTTCGCAAATCCTTTTCTCAAAGTTTTAGATTGTTCTATTGATATGAATTTACAATTGTGAGTATCAACTCCACCATTTTTTAAATCCGATGCCATGACGAAAGGAATACCACTTTCAATAAAATCTGAGCTTTTGGGATGAATTCCACCATGGTTACCATCTAGTGGTTTTGCAAGAAACCCCTGTTCAACGCACTCTTCAACTGTATATATTGTACAATTACTTTCCAAAACCTAGCGCCTCCAAGTTCTGGCGAATGGCTTTATCCAATTCCCCACCTTCCGCCATTTGCTTGAACAAAGTTTGGCTTAGCTCTGCCATTTTGACTTCAAAAGGAATGCCATCATCTGCAATATCTGCTGCGCCAACATAACGCCCCGGCGTAAGCACATAATCATTTGCTTTAATGTCTTCGAGTGCGGCTGATTTACAGTAGCCCGCGATGTCTTCATAAGCGCCGTCTTTGTCTTCGCCTCTCCACGCATGGTATGTACGAGCGATATTTGCGATGTCTTCTGTCGTCAGTTCTTTGTTTACCCTGCTTATCATGCTGCCCATTTCACGGGCATCGATAAATAGCGTTTCACCTTGGCGGTTGCGTCTCTTGGCAAAGTCTTCGCTGGCATCTACGGCTTTTTTGTTTTTACTTATAAACCATAAACAAACGGGTATTTGGGTGGTGTAAAACAGTTGGCCGGGTAAGGCAATCATGCAGTCTACTAAGTCTTGCTCAATGATCTTTTTACGAATCTCACCTTCACCGCTGGTGTTAGAACTCATTGAGCCGTTGGCTAGTACAAAACCTGCTGTGCCGTTTTCGCTTAGTTTGCTGATCATGTGCATGATCCACGCATAGTTAGCGTTACCTGTTGGTGGCACGTTAAAGCCAGCCCAGCGAGGGTCGGCAACAAGTTCATTTTCACCTCGCCACTGCTTTTGATTAAATGGCGGGTTGGCCATAATAAAATCGGCTTTTAAATCGGGATGCTGATCTTTAAAAAAACTGTCGCCTGCCACTTCGCCCAAGTTAGCCGCTATTCCACGAACAGCTAAATTCATTTTGGCTAATTTGTAGGTAGTATTGGTGTACTCCTGCCCATAGATTGAGATATCTTTTTTATTACCCTTGTGGCTGTCGATAAATTTAAGCGACTGGACAAACATGCCGCCACTACCGCAGCATGGATCGTATATTTTGCCTTTGTATGGCTCAATCATTTCAGCTATTAAGGCAACAATGGATTTAGGCGTGTAGAACTCTCCTCCACCTTTGCCTTCACTGGCGGCAAATTTACCTAAAAAGTATTCATACACTCGGCCAACTAAGTCTTCCTCACTTTTTATGTCATCAGAGCTGCATTCGTTGGCACTGCTCTTGGAGGTATAAGTATCGATGTTATTAATAGTATCGATTAACGAACCAAGCTTACTTGGCACCAAACCTAAACGAGAAAAGTAGTTATCTGGCAATGCGCCTTTTAACGACGGGTTGTTCTTTTCGACAGTGTGCAGTGCAGAATCAATTTTGACTGCAATATCATCTTGCTTCATCTGTTGCTGGATATAAGACCAACGGGCTTGTTCAGGCAAAAAGAATACATTGTCTTTGGCATAAAACTCGATTTGCTCAACATAGTCACCCATGCCCTGATCAATCAAACTTTTACGCTGTGCTTCAAATTTGTCGCTGATGAATTTTAAGAAGATGAGACTGAGTACTACGTGTTTGTACTCTGAAGATTCGACACTGCCGCGAAGTTTGTTGGCGGTATCCCATAAATGTTGTTCGAAACTAGTAGTTGATGATGAATTCGTGTTTTTAGCCATTTACTTCCTTACCCCATGAGCAAATTAAGTTACTCAATTTCTTATTATTTTAACAAATAATCCTTTTACGCATTATTCCACTATTTTAGTGATTTGAGCAACCAAACCGACTAAAAGACAAAACCCGCAGAACTGCGGGTTAATGTTATTGGCTTAGTTTCAAACTTTAATGTCTAGTTTCATACTTTAATATCCAGTTTCAAACTTTAATATGCTCGGACAAAAGGGCCTCTCGGCCCTTAAAAACTATTCTACAGTCACGGACTTGGCTAGGTTTCGTGGTTGGTCAACATCCGTGCCTTTGATAACTGCCACGTAGTACGACAATAGCTGCAATGGCAACGTGTAAACGATGGGGGCTATCGCGGGTTCGCAGTGGGGCACGTTGATGACGCGCATGGTTTCGTCACTGGCGAATTTCGCTTGTTTATCGGCAAATACATACATGATGCCACCGCGAGCGCGAACTTCTTCGACGTTTGATTTTAACTTTTCGAGCAGTTCGTTATTTGGCGCGACAACAATTACCGGCATTTCGTCGTCGATGAGCGCTAATGGACCATGCTTTAATTCACCTGACGCATACGCCTCGGCGTGAATGTATGAAATCTCTTTTAGTTTTAGCGCACCTTCCATTGCGATCGGATATTGGTCACCGCGACCCAAGAATAAACTATGTTGTTTGTCGGCAAATTCTTCGGCTAGATCTTCTATCCCGGCGGTTAAGCTAAGGGTTTCTTCTAGCTTAGCGGGCAGACTATGTAACCCGTTTACAATCGAAATTTTATCCGCGTCTGAGATGCCATTGTATTTACCAAGTGCTAAGGTCAGCATCAAGAAGCCTGTTAGCTGTGTGGTGAATGCTTTCGTAGAAGCAACACCGATTTCCGCTCCCGCTAATGTCATAAATGCCATGTCTGATTCACGTACCAATGATGAACCGGGCACGTTACATATTGCCAGACTCGACATATAACCTAAGTCTTTCGCTAATCGCAATGCGGCTAAGGTATCTGCGGTTTCACCCGATTGTGAAATAGTGACGAGCAAACTGTTGGGGTGCACTACAGATTTACGGTAGCGAAACTCAGATGCTATTTCGACATTACAAGAAACATTGGCATATTGTTCTAACCAATATCGCGCGGTCATTCCCGCATGATAGCTGGTGCCACAAGCGATAATTTGTACGTGTTTGATATCTTTTAAAATCGCTTCTGAACCTGCGCCGAATATACCTTCGACTAAATCGGTTTCACCTAAACGGTCTTGTAGCGTATTGCGTACGACTATAGGTTGCTCATGAATTTCTTTGAGCATGTAGTGGCGATATCCGCCTTTATCACCTGCATCGTGTTCAATTTCAGAATCAAACACTTCACGCTCTACTTTTGCGCCCTTTGCGTCATAAACGGTCACAGAAGTGCGAGTAATTTCCGCCACATCACCTTCTTCTAAAAACATAAAGCGGCGTGTTACTGGCAATAATGCCATCTGATCTGAAGCAATAAAGTTTTCACCAATTCCTAAACCTATTACTAATGGACTTCCAGATCGAGCGACAATAACGCGATCTGCATCTTCTTTATCCATAATAACTGTACCGTACGCGCCGTGAAACTGGCTCACCGAATCTTGTACAGCTTTTAGTAAGTCTTTGCCTTTTTTGATTTCTTCATGCACGGTATGGGCAATGGTTTCGGTGTCGGTATCAGAACCAAAGGTATAACCCTTGCTTTTCAAATCAGTACGTAAACTTTCGTAATTTTCAATGATACCGTTGTGCACCACGGCAATACGCTCATTTGAAAAATGTGGATGAGCGTTTTTTTGATTTACTCCACCATGCGTGGCCCAGCGGGTGTGTGCAATACCAGTAGAGCCTTTTACGGGGTTTGCTTTAATTGCATCGCTTAATGCTTGCACTTTTCCTACCTGACGCTCACGAGTCAGATTCCCTTTACCATCGAGCAAAGCGACACCGGCAGAATCATAACCACGATATTCTAGTCTTCTAAGTCCTTCTAACAATATTTCAACGACGTTACGTTCGGCGATAGCACCTACGATCCCACACATAATATTCTCCTAATGTGTTTCAAGGGTTGGAGCGCAAAGCACGTTTACGCCATGTTGTTCGATTTGACGTTTGGCTTGTTCATCAATGCCATCGTCGGTGACCAAAGTTGAAATTTGCGACCAAGGCAATTCAACATTGGGAATTTTACGCTGTAATTTTTCTGATTCAGCCATCACAATGACTTGTTTCGAAACGTCTGCCATAGTGCGACTGAGTGAA
Organism: Aliiglaciecola sp. NS0011-25; assembly: GCF_040370605.1. Taxonomy (NCBI): domain Bacteria; kingdom Pseudomonadati; phylum Pseudomonadota; class Gammaproteobacteria; order Alteromonadales; family Alteromonadaceae; genus Aliiglaciecola; species Aliiglaciecola sp. NS0011-25. Next base: position 215,506 of record NZ_BAABWR010000005.1, on the reverse strand, counting down.
GTTAGTTCATTGAAAGTGGTTGAACCGCGCTGAGTGTCTAATCCCGCAGCACCTAAAAAAGCCTGGTCAAAATTGTAAGCGCGCAACATTTGCTCTGCCATTTGACCTTGAAATGAATGAGATTGTTGATCCCAAGTTCCACCTGTCATTAGCACTTGCGGTTCGTTTTCACGTTCTAATAATGCATTGGCCACTTGTAAGGAATTAGTCATAACAACTAACCCCATTTTACTCGGCAAATGGGGGATCAAAGCGGCTGTTGTGCTGCCGCTGTCGATAATAATTCGGTTATGGTCTTTGATAAGTGTTGCAGCAGCAATGGCTATCGCTTTCTTTCGATTCGAAAGGTTTTCACTGGTCAACTCGGAAGATTCTGAAGGTAACAAAACCGCTCCACCAAATTTTCTGAGCAATAACCCATTACTTTCGAGTTCTGATAAATCCTTTCGAATCGTCACTTCAGAGGTTGAAAATAGCTTAGACAAAGCGTCTACAGCGACTTCTCCACGTTCGTTTAAACGCTCAATGATAGCTCTACGACGTTGTTGGGTATTGCGTTTTTGCACTATTGTATCCACCGATGAAAGCAGTTAAGTTTCGAAACGAAAGAAATAATAGGTGATAATTTACGAATTGCAAGTATTTAGTTTCATACTTAGGTATTTTTAAAGCTAATAGCAGTTTAGGAATTAAGGCGTGTATATTTTTTGTACAGTTCAAGGGTTTAGACTAGACTTAATTTTACTGGTAGCCAAACAAGTGAAAAGGATCATTCTGGGTGTCTATAACAAGCTATCCAACTAGCAAAGCTAACACAAAGGGAAGCGCAGAAACAAAATCCTCCAAAAGTGTAAAGGTTGAACCTAAGCTTAAAACGTCAAAGGTCAACCCTACATGGCAGAAACTTGCTTATACAAATGACACCTGGTCAAACGACAGTCATCTACCGTCGGCTATAAAGGTAGGAAATCCCAATAGTGCTCTAGAAAAAGAGGCTGATGCCGTCGCACAAAGTGTTTTGCGTCAGCCTAGTTACTCCAACAAACACGCTTCTCAGGTAAATTCTTCCACAGATCGCTATCCACAAGTGATAAGGGCAAAACAGCGAAGTAATTCATCGCAACCCAAAATAACTAAGCAAGTTGAGAATATAGTTAAAAACCCCGATCAAGGCAGTCCTATTTCTGAAGACATCAAACATCCAGTTTCTCGAGTTCTAAGCAATGATTTATCACAAATCCGAGTGCACCAAAATTCAGCCTCAAACCGAGCAGCAAAGGATCTAAACGCCAAAGCATTTACGTTGGGTAATCATATCTTTCTTGGATCAAAACAAAGTTCTAACGATATAGGGCTAATGGCTCACGAAATCACCCATACCCAACAAAAATCCAGTACTCAGCAAATTCAAAGAACCCCAGAAGAGGACATCTGTGAACGAGAACCCTCCATGCAATCACAGTCGCTTCCTCAATCTTTAAATCAAACATTTGAAGCTGATGGAGCCTCCTTACTTAGTGATCAGTCTGTTGAACAGCATTCTGATGATGAAATTTGTGAACCAGCAGAAAATGAATTTAGCTTTAATCCAGATGATTACAACGTAGAGGAAATGCGTAACGACACGCTAAATATAGAATCGATTAGAGTTGAGCAATGGTTTGCTAGAAATGGCGATGTAAGCCTACCGGAAACTCCGGCTTATCAAACTTTTCGAAGACGTTTGAAAGCCGAGCGAACCAAACGGGTTGAATATGGACATTTGTGGATGGCAACAGCCACCTCAGCAACACCAGAAAAGCTCTATATGCTGAAAGATAATAATGGCGTAGCGCTTATTATATCCATATATCCGGAATCCGTTATTGGTACACCAAACCGCTCTTTTCCAGATCCAATTATGTCTGAACAACAGTTTCAAGATCATTTGTCCGACATCGATATTCCAATTATGTCTGAAGCTGAATATGTAGCTAGGCTACGGGCTTCCGAAGCCGCACTGATACGTGAAGAATCAGATGCTATACGCCTATATTCCGAGGAAAATGATAATAGTCTATTTGGCTCGCCCGCACCTATTAACTACCGTAATGACGACAGAATTCGTCCCTACAGTGGGGGTTATTCCTTAACGGATCCTAGAGCCAGCGCAATACAACAAACACTCCCCTATCGGAATGTAAACGTTAGAGCTGGTGATATAGGTGAGGCATTTGCTTTATCAGACAGAAATAAATTCTTAGTCGGTAGTAATTATAACAATGCAGGAAGGACATGGTCCGGGGATCCTCTTCGCCCATTTAGAGCTACCCGAGGCAATGTGCCAGTTGCTGATGTGCTCGTTTCTTCTGGCTCACCATTCCAAGATCTATCGGTAAAAGTAACACGCCCAGGCACTGCTAGTTATAGTAGCCCCAGCGCGAGAACTCGGTTCAATACTTATCTAAGTGGTCATAAAGATATTCTGAATACCAACGCAGCAAAATTTCAACGATTTGCCAGTACCTATCGTCCTAATATGACATTATCGCAAGTGAGTGACGGATTAGGTTTGGCGATACCTGAAAATCATCTAGCCGAGTACAGAGCACTGCTAAATAATCCAACGGGTTCCGATTTAACAAATACGGGGAATGTTTCTCAGAAGCCCAATTGGGATCTAGAGCCCATGAAAACAATCTACAAAGCAACCCGTTTTGACACGCCAATTGACTTAAATGATAGTTCGCCACCATTACAAAATGGTGCTGAACTTTACGAGGCTAGACAAAATGGACGAATAACACCAGCACAGTTCGACAATCTTATTCAACAAATTGGTCAACAAGCAGCATCAAGAGCTGTTGCCATACCTAATTTCAACACGAACACCATTAGATGGTATGAAAGCTTTTTAGATACCTTACCCAATAGAAATCCAACAGATATGCGAGCAGGTATTGATACCAATACCGCTCAAGCAATTGAAGAAATGCGAAGGATGCAACAATCTAACCTGCCTGATGCGCAGTTTTCAACGGGAGACTGGCAACAAGCAAGGCGCACAACTGCGTTACGACAAGCACCAAGAGCGGCAGGATTAGGAGTTGCCATCGGTGTGGGTGCTGATTACCTATTTAATGAGCAAGCAAATTTAAACGACCCTGCTTACCGAGCGCATTTAATCAAATTAGGTTTATTAGAGGGGGGCGCAGGCGCTGCTTCAGAAGTTGGTGAACATTACATGCGTACCCGAGCCGGACAAATGATAATAACCGAGGGGTTAGAGGCTACCTCAGCCAAAGCAGTGGCTGCACGATTAGGCGCCCGCGCTGTACCTGGAGTAATAGATGCGGTTATGGAAACCTACAATATTGCCACTGATGGTAGAGAAAATTCAGCCACTGAGATTGTGGTTCGAACAGGCCGCGCAGCTGTGATTGGTGGCAGTTCAGCTTGGGCCGGAGCAGCAATCGGCACCGCCATAGGTGGTCCAATTGGCTTTGGAGTTGGTCTGCTTGCCGGTTTAGCCGTGGGTTGGCTAGGAAATCGACTCATAGGGGGTGGAGCTAACTACTGGAACGAACGTGCGCGTCAACGCCAGATACAAGAAGAGCAAGCCCGTAGACGCAGACGAGAACAAGCGATACAAGAGAGAATAATGAACGAATTACAACGTCGACAACAACGCTTAGATATACCTTTAGCGTCAGAATCTTCTAGTGTTACTGGTGTAGAAGCCATATTTGGTTCTCACACTGACAATCCCATGTTCATGGAAAGTTCACCGGACAATCAGCCTACAGTGGGTGATATTGAAGCAGAGATTTTAAGAAGTTATTTAATCCGAGATAGATGACAATTATCGGATATTTTCACATCAATCAAGATTAATTCTCGGTAGGCGGCAATATTCCAAGGTTTTGTTTTAGCAGGTCTTTGGCTTGGTCACTCAATAATGCTTCTGCAAGCATTTCTTCTAACGCCAACTCGTCGTAATCACCTGCTTGGAAGGTAAGACTGATCTCACTCATTAAGTTAGCTTCAAAAAGTGTCGCCGAGAGTGGCGAGAGCTCTGAGATCTTAGATATGGATATAGTTTGGTCTTTTACCACTTCGATTATTAAAGAAGGCATTTCCCATATTTTCATTAGCTCAACACTGAGCAACATAGAGCGCTGACTGAGAAATTTCTTAAACACCAATGAATCTTGTTTGAAGTCTGGATGACTTTTTTGAAACGCTTCAACCATAAATTGGAAAATAACGATTTTGCCTAAATCATGCATCAAGCCAATAATATAGGCAGCATCAGCATTCAAATTGCGCGCTTGGGCTAGGGTTTTGGCAAGCACCGCTACCTCTTGGCTATGCAACCAAACTTTTTCTCCAAATGCTTTAAAATAAATCGGTTTTTGATGACATAAGTTTTTTACAAAACCATTTAAAACAAATTCTTTTATATCTTTTGCACCCATCAACATAAACGCTTTTTGCAGATCGGTGATTTCATTATTTCCACGTTTATAAGCAGGGCTGTTGGCTTTTTTCATCAGCTCGCTTGCAATACTCGGCTCTTGTTCAATCACTTTGATGAATTCAGTCAAGTTAAAGTCGGGATCGTTCAATAAATTAGTTAAGGTCAGCACAGACTGCGGCAGAACTGGGAAATGGGTTAACACGTCTTGCGGATTTTTAAGGGCGTGATTCACCCGAGTTAAGATATATTGTTCTAGGGGATTTAAGGTGGTACTGGTTTCAGATGGCCCTAACAAATAATCGTAGAACAGAAACTCCAAGCGGTTAAATGAAGCAACGCTAAGAGTGATACTTTTTGCAGGTACTGGAATATCAGGTAAATTAGATTCAGCAGGACTCGCTTGTTTTGTTACTTCCGGTAAGCCACTTTTTGCCGAATCTATAGCCGCAGACGTCTTGACTAACGGAGTTTTAACCGCTGGTTTGGGTGTTGTGCGCTTAAACAAGCGAGAGATCAATTTTTCAAACATATTCGAATTTGCAAACCAGTAATTTTGTTTAAGGCCTTGTTCAAGGCCTTGAAATACACGATAACAACCTGAATCAATTTCTATCTAATATTAGTTAGCAAAAACTTAAAGATAAAAATTGTCGCTAGAATCCTGTTACCTATTCTCTCAAGTCTTTTTGGTCGGTCGTTTCCAACCTTGTATATTTCGCTGTTTGCTCCGAGCGACCGCCAATTCATGATCATCGACATTAGTATTGACCGTTGAACCAGCGCCTACTGTGGCCATTTTCCCGATTGTCACTGGCGCGACTAACGCACTATTGGAGCCAATAAACGCGCCGTCACCGATAATAGTTTTGGATTTATTCACACCGTCATAGTTACAAGTAATGGTGCCTGCACCAATATTGGCTCCTTCTCCAACCAGCGTATCGCCTAAATAGGTTAGGTGGTTGGCTTTAGAACCTTTGCCTAATACGGTTTTTTTCATTTCTACGAAATTACCAACCTTAGACTTATCATGCATTACAGCCCCTGGTCTGAGTCGAGCATATGGACCGACACTGCAGCCACTATGCAATTCAGCTTGCTCAATTATAGAGTTCGCTTCTATTACCGAATCATCGCCGATTTGGCAGTCAATCAAAATGCAATTAGGGCCAATTTTTACATTATTGCCTAACTCCACTTTGCCTTTAATGATGACATTAACGTCAATGCTGCAATCTAAACCGAATGAAATTTCACCGCGCAAATCGAAACGTTGGGGATCTAAAATATACAAGCCTTCCATCAGCAAGTTCTCAGCGTTTTCCAGCTGGTAAGCCCGTTCTATCATTGCCAATTGCTTACGGTTATTAATCCCTTCTACTTCCACCGAATTTGCTGGGTGAGCAGCTTTAATCACTTTACCTTCATTGGCAGCCATCTCGATGACGTCTGTGAGATAAAACTCACCTTGTGCGTTATCACTGTTTAGCGCTGATAACCAACGTTTCAGGTCAGCGCCGCCCATGATCATCATGCCGGTATTAATTTCTTTTATTTGACGTTGAGCATCTGTGGCATCTTTATGTTCTACGATGGCGGTAACATTTTCACCATCTCGAATAATACGTCCCATTCCTGTGGGGTCATCCAATTCAACGGTCAACAGTGCTAGATCTGATTGTTGTTTAACATCAATTAGTTGCTGCAATGTCTGCGCTTTAATTAAAGGCGCATCACCCACCAAGATCAAAACGTTTTCGTCATCTTTAATATGAGGAACCGCTTGCTGAACCGCATGGCCAGTACCCAATTGCTCTGATTGTAAACACCAATTGAGTTGATTATGCGCCAATGCCGATTGCAGTTGCTCGCCACCATGGCCATAAATTAAATGAATGCTTTCAGCGCCCAGCGTGTTCACAGTATCGATAATATGTTGCACCATAGGTTTATCGGCAATGGGGTGAAGTACTTTGGGTAATTTAGACTTCATTCGCGTGCCTTTGCCCGCTGCAAGTACAACTACTGAAAACGTCATTGAGTATCCTTAAATCATAAAATTCTATTTATTCTAACTAAGCTCACTAAAAGGTCTAGTAATATCACACAAAGCATATATTATTTGTTTGGCTAAAACCTGTGCGGATTTTATCCGTAGAAGTATTGGACGCTTATCGTTAAGATGATGTCTTGAAATTAATGAATGGAAATTGGATTTCTTTGAACGCCTTTCGAACTTTACATCGTAGTATTTTAATTTTGTTTGCCGTAGTGGTTATTTCAATAGTAACCCTTGTTCATTTTACAGCGTCAAAAATTGTTGCTGAGCAAAGCCGAGCTCAACAGCAATCCATTTCTCCTGCTATTACTTTAATTATTGATCAGCTTCTTGAACCCCTTCATGTATCCGAAACATTAGCCAAAGCCAAAGAACTCAAAGATTTAATGAAAGACAAAGACATTGATGAAGAAGCAATGTTTTCTATGCTCACAAGACTCGAAAGCGAGTTTGATATGGAGTTTTTTATTGCCAGTGAAAGCAGCCGTATGCAATACAACTCAGACAAGACAAAACTGGCATTAGTCGAAGACAAAGTGGATTGGTATTTTCGCTACAAAGCTGCTCCTAATGACGCTATAGCTGATATTGGTCAATGGCAAGATCCACATTTTTATATCGATTTAAAAGTGTATGACGGTGATGATAACTTTCTCGGCTTTTTTGGGATCAGTAAAAGCCTCGACAGTTTCGTGGAAATTTTTGATCAGTACAAACGCGAATATGGCTACGATTTTATTTTTGTGGACCAAGACAATAATATCGCACTTTCTTCAGATCCTAATTTAATCGTTGAGAATGCCACATTTAAAACCCTTGAAAGTTTAGATTGGTATAAAACGCTAGACATCAGCAAATTACCCGATGGTTCACTGAATAATTTGTTAGTTAAAACCTCCGGTGTAGATGCGCTCATTGCGGAAGTGAAAGTTGAGCCTTTCGGCTGGACTATGTATTTGCTGACGCCTTTGGAAGCAAGACAAACTGAAATAAGCCGCAGCTTTATCATTAGTGTTGTCACGTTGTTGGTGATTATATTTGTATTATTTATGCTGATTTATCACCTGCTGTATTATTTTAAGCAAGACATGCAGAAAAACTTCCAGACCGATCCTCTTACACGTTTGCCGAATCGTAATAAAGTCGAATTACGCTATGCTGAAATGATGGATAAAGGACTACAAGTAGGGGTGATTCTGATTGACATTGATCACTTCAAAGCGGTGAATGACACCCACGGCCACAACGCGGGTGACAATGTACTTCGTCAAATATCAAATATGTTAAGTAATCAGTTACGACACGGTGATGTTGTAGGTCGCTGGGGTGGTGAAGAGTTTGTACTGTTGTTGCCAGACACAAGTCCTGATCAAGCCTACGACGTGGCACAAAAGTTACGTGAAAGCATGTCGAATATGACCGCTTCCACCGGCTCAGCTGCAGTTCAAGTAACGGCTAGCTTTGGCGTATCACACACCGACACGCTGCGCCCTCTAACCGAAGTGCTAGGTTATGCAGACGATGCTTTGTATCAGGCCAAACGAGACGGTCGTAATATTGTCAGAATGCAATTATCAAAATCAGAGTAGTAAGTAGTTACACTTGCTACCTGCTTGTATTTTGCTAGGCGAGTTTGAGTCTAAACTTAATCACACCTGTTGTGAGGCTCACTCCGAATAAAATTAACCCTGCCCCCAACAACATGCCTAGAGTTAGCATTTCTTGTAAAAACAACACGCCCCATAACACCCCAAATACTGGCACCAAATACGCAACGGTAATGGCTTTGGATGCACCCACATTAGCAATTAACCGGAAATACAAAATATAGGCAAAACCGGTGCAAACGACACCTAGCACTATCACTTGCACCCACGCATCAAATGATGGCATTTGTTGCGGCCAAAGCATTACGGCAAAGGGAATTAAAGCAAGCGTAGCAAAGACTTGACTGCCCGTTGCTATGGCTAGAGTGTTGATACCGGTAAGATGTTTTTTGGTGTAGCAAGCAGCAATTCCGTAAGCGAATGTTGAGCCTAACGCCGCCAAAATAGGTAACACAGACAAATGTAAGTCAATGCCAGTACGAAGCAAACTGATCACAACCACGCCACTAAAGCCAATAAATAAGCCAAAAACCGCCAAGCCTGTTAGTCTTTCCTTCAACCACAAAAAAGCAACAATAGCGCCAAACATTGGGGCGGTAGCATTTAGGATGGAGGCCATGCCAGCCCCCAATAACACGGTACTGTAACTAAACATAACAAAAGGAATGGCAGTGTTAACTAATCCTACAAATAAAATAGGACGCCAATATTGCCTAACAACTGATACCTTTTTGCGAAGAAATAGCAGTGGTAACAAACACAAGGCGGCAATTCCTGTGCGCACTGCCACAAGGGCAAAAGCACCAAACTCTGGTGTGGCAGAACGCATGTACAAAAAGGATGATCCCCAAATTGCAGCTAACATCACCAATTCGAATACGTCTTTTAATCTCATTACATCATTTACCTTTGCTCACTCCGATTTGATAACAAATGGGCGTTATTGACCTTTTTGTTCAAATTCTAATAGCCATGACTTACGTTCTAATCCGCCGGCGTAACCGGTAAGTGTGCCATTTTTGCCAATCACTCGATGACAAGGAACAACGATAGAAAGTGGGTTTTTGCCATTTGCCGCCCCTACAGCTCTAACGGCTTTGGGGTTGTGTAATTGATTGGCTATATCAGCATAACTGCATGTCGCACCAAAAGGAATATTTGCTAAAGCCTGCCAAACTTGGCGCTGAAAGTCAGTACCTACAGCACCCAAAGGTAATTGAAAACGGGTTAACTTACCCTCGAAATAGGCATCCAATTGAGTTACTGCCTCTTCCGTTATGGGGTTGCCTTGATAAATGTCTTGTTGAGATTCTGAAAAATATATAGAAACAATACACTGACTATTTGCACAAACTTCTATTTGCCCTATGGGCGTTTCGAGATAACTATAAAATAAATCACTGCTATGCGTCATGCCATGCTCCACAATTGAAAAGTAAGATAGCTCCTCCATGGAGCCGCTGCATCGGGATTTAAAAGGTGTTGTTGAATTTGTTTTTTGATCACCAAATCAGAATCTAACCAGATGTCCGGATTGGAAAGCCCGCGCATATTGGCATAAGCCACCGTCCAAGGGCCAATTCCTTTGATACTTTGCCAGTCACTTAACAGCCCATTTTGAACCTGGAACTTGGCAAGATCCCGTAAACACTGTCGGCGTTTGTCAGGGATTTTAAGAAAGCTCAAATCTGACTCGGCAATAGCTTCAGGGGAAGGAAAAAGTCGTTGCTGCTGATAACTTCCGCCAAGTTCATGAGCTAATTGAGAAACCAGATTGACCGCGGCTTTAACTGAAATTTGTTGCCCTAAAATGGCTCGACAAGCAGCCTCAAAAGCACTCCATACACCAGGAATTCGAATTCCTGGAACAATAATGTCATGGGGTAGCCCGGTGGCCTGCAAACTCGTGTGAATGATATGCGGATCGCAATCCAAATCCAATAAACGCCGGATTTGCATTACCACAGCTTGAAAACAACTCAAATCATTGATGCTGAGCGACACGTCAAAACAATTCTTGGTAGCGTTTAAAGTAGCAGTAAAATGCCCTAGCGCATTGCCATAGGTGAATCCTTTGCTATAACTATTTTCAGTCACGGTTTCTATCTCAGCAATCGCCCGTAGTTTTAAAAAGTCACGTAAATGCGGCCAGTTGTAAGGGGCTCGATACGCCAACTGAATGTGTAATGAGGCTGACTCCACTCCCTGCTCACTGCTGTGGGGCGAGGTGATTTTGCTGGCTGCGCGCTTACGAATCTGAGTCGGCGTGAGTTGCAAGTTGGATTGCAAGTTAGCTTGTAACCGACGGGCACTAGTGAAGCCGCTAGCGATAGCTATATCGTCAATCGACAATGTGCTGTTGTGTAATAAATTTTTAGCCATCAATAGCTGGTCAAACAAACGAAACTTTTTAGGTGATATTCCCAGCTTTTTTTGAAACAAATCACGCAGGTAGCGATCGCTGACACCCAATTTTTCACAAATATCCTCAACATTTAACTCGGGGTGAGCACGCAGTAATTTGATGCCCCGTTCGAGTGTAGTAGTGGTGCCCTTCCAAGCAAAAGAACCCGGTGCACTATCAGGGCGGCAACGTAAACACGGACGAAAGCCCGCTTGCATTGCCAAAGGTGCCAATTCATAATATTCGACATTTTGTTCTTTTGGTGAAGGCGCAGGACAAATTGGCCGACAAAATATGCCCGTGCTTTTCACTGCCACATAAAAATGTCCGTCAAATCGAGGGTCACGGGATTTGCGCGCCTGTTGGTATATTTGCTTGGTATTCATAAAGGTTACTTTTAGCCAACTTAAAGCAAGTTTAACCGCAAAAGATCAATAAAACGCGCTGAAAACGGAAGTGATATGAAATTAGTCCCTTATTAGAGTGAATTCATTTCCCTGTTGTTTCAGCCACCTTCAACTAGTATCCTTGTCATGATGAGATGTTTAACGTTAATTGTCCTTTTCTGGTTGACAATAATTGTCTGCCCGCCGGCCTTCGCTGAAGAAGATAGCTGGCTTTACGACTTTGCCTCCAAAACCCAAGCACAAGCTATGAAGCACAATGTGCCTGGTTATATTCTTGTTTTTATTCGTAAAGGCGAACCGGCTAAGGTGATTAGTTATGGTTTGACTGAAAATTTTGGTCAAAAAATTGATACCGATACTGTGTTTAGATTGGCCTCTGTGTCGAAAACATTCGCCGGTGTGTTAATGGCCAAAAAAGTCGCAGAAAAACAGTTTACGTGGCAAACACCGATACTAGAGATTGTGCCCGAATACGGCTTTAATCGGTTAGATCCCAATCCGATAACCCTTGGACATTTGTTAAGCCAGTCCAGTGGATATATCCCCAATGCTTACGACAATTTAATTGAAGCGAATTACTCGTTAAAACGTGTTCTAGGACAGTTAGCGAAATTAGAGCCCTTGTGTTCTCCAGGCAAATGTTACACCTATCAAAATGCATTATTTGGCGTACTTGAAGATTATTACATCAACCATAAAAGTAGTTATGGTAAAGAATTAAGCGAGACCATTTTTAAACCATTAAAAATGCCGCACGCCAGTACAGGAAGACAAGGTTTACAAAGCTCGCCCAAATGGGCAAAACCCCATGTGGCAATCACCCGCTCGAAATGGCGAGAAACCAAAGTTCAAGATGATTATTATCGTTATGGTCCAGCAGCGGGAGTAAACGCCAGTATTGAAGACATGGCGATTTGGGTGCGCGCAATGTTAGGAGAATATCCAGAGGTTATTCCCCCAGAAATAGTTGATACGGTCACCTCAGAAAAAATCAAAACAACACGAGAGTTACGCAGACGAGATTGGCGACGGTTCTTGAAAGATGCCCATTATGGCTTAGGTTGGCGGATTTACGACTTTAAAGGCCACAAATTAAACTATCATGGTGGTTGGGTGAAGGGCTATCGCGCGGACGTGTCTTTCGCACCAGATCAGAAAGTAGGTTACGCGATGCTGATGAATGCCGAATCAAATCTTATCAATAGTTTTACTGCAAAATTCTGGCAGGCTTATTTTGAATCTTATGAAGAAACTCAAAAACTGCAATTGGCAAAACAAACTGGGGGCTAACCGCCGCTTAGCGCTTTACTGACATGCGCTGACAATTGCAAAAACCTTTAATGCAGTGAATTGAGTAAATCACTATCAGCAGTAAAAACATTTCAGAAATGGGATCATCTAGGTGGCGCAAATACACCACCTAGATTTCAATTACGAGGTTTTTAGGTAGGTATAACCTTTCAAACAATTTTCGTAAAAATCCGTCCACTTAACGCCTTCTCTAGGCTTAATTTCACCTTCGGCAATTTTAGCATCAATCAATTTTTTAACGGATTGCGCCATAAAGCTTGGGTTGTATTGCATGATAGATAACACATTATCTACAGACGATCCGGTGACAACTTCTTCGATATAAAAATCGAGAGGGTCATCATCATGACTGAAGATATGCACTTCATTCAAACGACCAAACAAATTGTGCATGTCACCCATTACATCTTGGTACGCTCCGGTGAGGAACATACCTAAATAGTAGTCTTCGTTTTTGTTCAGTTTGTGCATAGGCAATACATCTGAAATACCTTTACCCAATACAAATTGGTCAATTTTACCGTCACTGTCACAGGTTATATCCACCAGCGAACAGTTTACATTTGGTCGCTCATTCATTCTAGAAAGCGGCACAATCGGTAATACTTGATCAATCGCCCATGTATCAGCAGCTGATTGGAATACCGAGAAGTTACACAAATATTGCGATGATAAGTTGTAATCAAGCTCTTGCATCTCTTCAGGAATAAAATCAGCATTTTGCAAACGCTCTTGCAAATTAACCATAATTTGCCAATAAAGGGTTTCGATTTTCGCTAACTCTTCAAAGCTAATAACTCTCAGTTTAAACGCAGATACCGCTTGCTCTTTGTATTGAGAAGCATCGTTGAAAATTTCTTGTAAGTTATCTTGGGTTGCTAATAAACGAATTTGGTCGCGCATATTGGTAACTAAAATATGCTCGTGCTCTTCGAAATCCGTTTCCATTTCCGCACTGTTTGAGCGAATTTCACCAACAATTTCTGCCACAACACAACTGTGATGAGCGGTGATAGCTCTGCCACTCTCGGTTACTAAAGTTGGGTGAGGCACTTGTTCAAGATCACAAACTTCCTTCATACCAAACACAACGTCTGCTACATATTCAGCAATGGTGTAGTTGCGAGATGAATCATTGGTAGATTTACTGCCGTCGTAATCAATACCAAGTCCACCACCAACATCAACATAATCGAGCTGAAAGCCCATATGGTGTAATTCGGAGTAGATCATCGCACCTTCGCTGATGGCGTCTTTAACGGCGCGAATATCCGTCAACTGACTACCAATATGGAAATGCAGTAGTTTAAAACACTGCCCCATGCCTTGAGCTTCAAGATAACGAGCCGCTTGAATAATCTCGGTATTGGTGAGGCCAAATTTAGCCCGATCACCACCAGAACCTTCCCACTTGCCTTGACCTTTCACGGTCATTTTCGAGCGCAGGCCAATAATCGGCTCAATGTCTAATTCTTTGGCCAGTTTGACTAACAACAAAAGCTCAGAATACTTTTCAATGACGACAATTATTTTGCGTCCAAGTTTACGCGCCATTAATGACAAACGCATAAACTCCTCATCTTTATAACCATTTAAAATGGTTAGTGAGTCTTGGTTGGTGTTGTAGGCTAGAACCGTCAGTAGTTCAGCTTTAGAACCTGCTTCTAAGCCGTAAGCATATTTATTACCCGCATCGACAATCTCTTCCACTACTTCGCGCATTTGGTTAACTTTCACAGGATAAACACCGCGATACTCTCCGCGATAACCAAAATCTTTGATGGTTTTGATGAAAGTTTCATTTAACAACGCAACTTGTGACCGCAGAATGTCGTGAAATCTAAGAACTACAGGAAACTGAATCCCTTCTTCTTTGATCTCTTCAATAACATCTTTGAAATCGATGCGCATTTCAGCATTCGTTACATCAGGGGTAACATGCAAATTTCCGTTAGGACCAATCTCAAAATAGCCGCTACTCCAGCGCTTAACGCCGTACAACTTCTCTGCGTCTTCAATTGTCCAGTTATCGGGTTTGCTCATTTATTTGCTCCGAGGTTTGCCAATATTTGTAAAAAGGGGCAATTCAAAAGGAATTGCCCCATTCTAATATTGCTCAAACAACTTAAATTCATTGTTAATTGCCAGCATTATACTTTGCTGATGATCTAAAAGTGTACTATTTATTTGGGTTGATATTGAAAAATATCATCTAGGTGACATTCAAACACTTCAGCCATTTTAAAGGCAACTTCCAAAGAAGGGGAATACTTGCCTTTTTCGATCGCCATAATGGTTTGTCTGGTCACCCCAACTTTGTCCGCTAGCGCTTGTTGCGTCATTTCGTTAGCAAAAAAACGCTTTTCACGTATGCGATTAGTAATAGGTATGTCTGCCACCCTAATATCCTCTACGATAATTAAACAAGGTGACAGAAAATCGAGCGACTTCAGACAAAATGAAACTAAACATCAATATATGCGCAGTTAACAGTGGAATTTGCATAGAACTATAGTGGTCGGCAAATTCAGGATTATATTCAACTGTAATTATTCGTCCAAGGGTAAAAACTACGCCGACCACCAAAATGGTATAGCCAACTTGATTACCGCGATATTCAAACAGTTTGTCTCTTTCGTCAGCGCCCATTTCAGCTGCTTTATGATTGGTGGCTGCCAACATGCTGTGCAGCACTATTTCTACCAATACACTAAGACCAATAGCTTGAATCAGTAAATCTTTGGCACTTTCTTTAGCCTCTTCAATCGGGATACCAGTGAGCATCACAATGCTATAAAAGTAGTAACCAAATATACAAATTGTGCTGACTAATGAAATCCAATGACTTTTCTCTTTAAATGACATGTCCATGCAAGTTCCTCCAAACTAAGTTGGAAGAAATGTATACCTAAACAAACTCAATGTCAAAAATTATTAACACCTAGTAAATATTTAAAGACCTAAAGTTACTTTTTATAGCTATTCAGTACCAATATCTTCATTCCATAATTCGGGAGATTCAGTAATAAATTGCTCCATCAGTTGAATGCATTCTGGATCCTGCAGAACTTCTAGCTCAACACCTCTGCGTTTAAGCAATTGCTCTTCACCAATAAAGGTTTGATTTTCACCAATGATAATTTTAGGAATTTCATACAACAGAATTGCCCCTGAACACATTGAACAGGGTGACAATGTTGTATACAAAACGCACTCACGGTATACACTTGCAGGTTGTCGCCCAGCATTTTCGAAGGCATCCATCTCACCGTGTAAAATGGGACTACCAGATTGCACTCTGCGATTATGTCCACGACCAATGATTTGGTTTTGATAAACAATAACTGAACCAATAGGGATACCGCCTTCCTGTTTGCCTTTGATAGCTTCATCAATGGCTGCTCGCATGAATTTGTCCAATTTGCTCTCCCATTATGGTTAGTTTCGCGCACTTGATGTTAGCAAGGAGGTTAGCTGTTTAGCCTTACAATTAATCTGTCTCCCTGCTTTATTTCACCAATCTAGCATAAATTGATACACTGCTAGTGTATAGTTTTGAAGCATTCATTTAACGTCGTATCAACGCCCAATTTCCATGTATTTTAAGTTTCCAATACCCCTGTCATTGATGCGCAATAAATTCGCTATATAAATTACTGAACAATAACAAGATCCATCTAAAGTGATGTTGTTATTTATCTGCAGTTAAACGCCAAAAGGATAACAAAAGCAATGAAAATTCTTGTAGACACCCACTCACACACCATCGCCAGCACACATGCATATAGCACCGTTCATGATTATTTTGTGCAAGCTAAAGTGAAAGGGTTACAAATGTTTTCATTAACCGATCATGGACCTGAAATGCCTGACTCGCCTCACCCTTGGCACTTTGGAAATCGTAATGTGATACCACGAATTGTCGATGGAATAGCCTGTCTTAAAGGCATTGAGGCAAATATATTGCCACCTGAAGGGGGGTTAGATGTGCCAAATGGTATGAAACCTTACTTAGACTTTGTTATTGCGAGTTTCCATGAACCGGTATTCGCACCAGCGAGTAAAACCATCAACACCAAAGCACTAATAAACACTATTGCCGGTGGAGACTGCCAGATAATCGGTCATCCGGGCAACCCAAACTTTCCGATAAACTACGAAGAAGTAATTATTGCGGCCAAGGAACATAATGTTGTACTGGAGATAAATAACAGCTCCTTCACTCATTCACGGCAAGGCAGCGAACCTAATTGCGTTCGCATTCTGGAACTAATAGATAAGCATGATTGGAAAGTTGTATTTTCAAGTGATGCGCATATCGCTTTTGATTTAGGTAATTACGAAAAGAGTATTGGTCATGCGCAATCAATTAATTTTCCCATTGAACGAATTGTAAATCGTGATGCAAAAACCTATTTGGCTTTTTTAGCCGAACATAAACGCCCAGTAGCCGACGAGTTGTCTCAGTGGTGCGCAAATCTCTAACTAGCAGCAAGTATCCCTAAGCTATGCGTCGCTCCAACGCATAGCCACATCACACCTTTGATAACTCTTACCGTATTTATCCATAATCAACGCATCATGTGTGAAGCCATTTTTTTCATACAAATGAATGGCGGCTTCGCATTTGGCATTGGTTAATAAAAATAGGCAGTCGATAGGCAATAGTTTCGCTTGGGCGATGACATGCTGCAGCAATTTTTCACCTACTTTTAAACCGCGGGCGTTCTCCAACACGCCCATCTTAGTCAGTTCGAATGCGCCATCTCCTTTATTTAATAATGCGCAAGCGCCAACGACACCTAATTGGGAATGCTTAGCAAACCAAATTTTGCCTCCCTTATCGATAATGTTTTCCTGAGGATGACCCAATACTTGTTTGTCGACATCTTCAATCACAAACATGCTTTTTATCCATTGGCTGTTAATTTGCTCAAAAAATGGCGCTAAATCCGGTTCAAAATCTAAAAAAGTGAGGCTGTTTTCTAACATAGTTGTATCCACGATATTGGTGTTTGGGGAGGTATTTAATG
The DNA here is from genome assembly GCF_040370605.1 of Aliiglaciecola sp. NS0011-25. Taxonomy (NCBI): domain Bacteria; kingdom Pseudomonadati; phylum Pseudomonadota; class Gammaproteobacteria; order Alteromonadales; family Alteromonadaceae; genus Aliiglaciecola; species Aliiglaciecola sp. NS0011-25. Next base: position 198,226 of record NZ_BAABWR010000005.1, on the reverse strand, counting down.
GCTCAAAATGATCTTTGCTGCGCTCAAGTAACGAGCGTTTATCAAGGGCTTTTTCGAAAGTCTGCAATGAAGCGTAAAAATGATTTTCAAACTCACTGCATAAATCTTTGGCCGCTTTATCAACGGCCGCCCATACAGGTCGCATTTCCGCGACTTTTTGATGCCCTAGCGTTGATAAGCTCAGTACTCTTTTTCTTGAGTCTTCAGTGTCTAACTGAATCTCAATTAATTTTCTAGATTCTAACTGTCGACTGAATTGACTCAGGGCCGGTTGAGTTAATCCCAGTAAATTAGCAGCTTCTACTACGCTTACTTGCTTTTTTCGATCTAATAAAGCCAGCAAAGTAAACCATTTGGGCTGAATGTTCATATCAAAATGCTGATACACCGCGGCAGCATCTGCCATCATTCGTTCACTGACTCGTTTTAAGCGACTGCCCAACGCCAGTTCACCTAATTCATTTAGAAAATCTTTGTTCATACGCACCTCTATATAAGCATTTATATAATCACTTATATATAAATGCAAGTAGAAAGACGATGATTAAACATAGGTGTATTTGCAGGGATTAGATATAAAGGGCGTTTAGCTTAAGGATAGAAGTGTTGAAAGGTGGTTCATTCAACACCAAAGAAATCAACTAAGGTAGCTTGTAATCAAAAATATAGAAGTGCTTTGTGTCCTTAATCTCAATGTTCATAGTACCCACAATACCGGTCAATTCGCCGCTGCCGGAATCAGGTACCACCGTAATCGCTAAAGACGGTTCGCCTTTGTTCATAATGCCTTGATGGATTAACACAAAACTGCCGTGTTTGCTGTCTAAAGTACCTGTGAACGATTCTAATGCCACATAACCGGCAGAACCTTTAACCTCGGTCATATGACTTAGCATTTGCCCTTTCGATTGGCCGTCAAGTTCACCATGATAAGTTTTATCCAAGGTCATTCTTGCAACTGAAAATTCGGCATCCGTTTGCGGTTGCATGATTACTTCGAACTCGCCTGTTACATTTTCAGTATTCAAATTTGGATCTCCTGAATAAACAACTTGGGCATAAGGAACAACAACCAACCCTAAAATACAGAAACAAGCTATCACTAAAATGGTTTTAAGATTGTGCATTTCCATGTCTCTTTTAGATTCCAAAAATAAGTATAACACCAATCTACAAGCTGTATATAAAAACAGTTTTTAATGTCGTGGAAAATACTTTTTAAAAAAATTGAAAAAAAATGTCAGGTTATTTTCATTTGTCTCGACTATCTAAGTAATTCACTAAAACGAGAGATTTGATATGAACACTGCAACGTTAAAAATGCATGAAAAAACCACACCATCACAAAGTTTTATTTGGTTAAAACAAGGGCTAAATTTATGCTTAAAAGCACCGTTTAAGATATTCTTTTTACTGTTGGCAACAATCATTATTGAAGGTCTATTTCAATTATTACCCGCTCCTTTTGGTGTCATCACATCTAAATTAGTGATGGCCATACTAATCGCTTCGTTGTGGCCAGTATTAGATCAAATATCACTGCATAAATCTTTTACATTCAAAAGTTTAAGACTCTATACAGGTTGGTCGAAACTACCATTGTTGAGTTTGTTATTGTTACTCCCGACTGCGGCGCAAGTGCTCACCGCTGTTGCTATGTTGGGGAGCAGTGGCCTCGAATTATTGTTTTATGCTCAAATGGTAGATGTGACGCCTGCGCAGTTATCCATTATATTTGCCTCAGCTACCCCGGTTAGCATATTGTTGATGTTTGTACCTGCATACCTTTTGTTAGAAAACAAAAATATACCGACTTCAATTAACAACGGAATTCGCTTAGCACTTCGCGCATGGAAACCCCTAACAGTAGTTTTCGCTATCAATCTACTGGCAATAATGGCTGTGCCATTTACGTTTTTACTTAGCGCATTATTACTCGGTCCATGGTTGCTTTGTATAAACTATGTGGCATTTAAAGATCTCACCAACGATCAATAGGAAGGTGCGTGACTCAAACTGCAAGGATTGAAGATATTTTGTCGCAATACGCGCCTTTATTGGCACGTATTGCAGCAACTTATGAAGCCGATTTGGGGCTAAGAGAAGACTTGATTCAAGATATTAGTTTGGCGGTTTGGCGAGCTCTGGAGACTTTTAGGGGTGACAGCAGCATAAAAACCTTTATTGCACGAGTTGCTCACAATCGTTCAGTTGATCATGTACTGCGCGAAAGCCGACGCAATAACAACCTGTCAGATGAGAATATTGATGATTTGCAAACAATGTCGCCAAATGCCACCCATCAAGATAAACAATTAGACCTAATGTCAGCGCTGCGTCAACTACCCCTTGGCCATCGACAAATTATTACTATGCAATTGGAAGGTTTTACCCAATTAGAAATTGCTAGTGTTTTAGGTTTGTCTGAAGCCGCTGTTGCCAAGCGCGCCAGTAGAGCTCGGCAACAACTAGAACAATTGTTATAGAGGAACAATCATGGATCCGAAATTCGAACAATGGCAGCAAGCCTTTCAACAAAATACGCCTAAAATAGACGTACACAAATTAGCTCTGCAAGTTGCCAGAAACAACAAACGGGAAAAGCTAAAAGCCTGGATTGATTTAATTACAGGTTGCGGCGTTAGCGTTTTTTGCGTGTACTTTTTATTAGTTTATGCTGATACAACTCTTGGCAAGCTATTGTTCGCGGCGTTAAGTCCTATTCCCTTGGTATTTAGCCTTTGGGCGTTTCGTTTACGTCAATCGCAACCGTTCGAGCACAGTCTGGATATCAATCAGTTATTAGAATTCAAACGTAAAAAACTAAGCAACCAAGTGTACTACTGGAAAGTCAGCGCAGTGATTTTGACTGCTCTGTGGTTAGGGTTGGTTGGATTTGCAGGGTTATCTTTTATCAAGCAAGGTGGCGAGAGTCTTTGGCTGACGCAAGTAATTTTACAAACCCTAGTGCTAGCTGGGACATGGGGACGCTTTATCTATTTGAACAAACAACTACCTAAACGCTTAACGGAAATTGATGCTTTAGCCTAAATTCAGAAGAAATAATTTTAATTCTCGTGGTTGCTGATGAGCTTTATTTCACCATTATGCGCTAATCTTCACCTTTTACACCTGTTCAATATTCATACAAATCAACATGTTAAAAAAATGCTGTCTATCATACTCAGTAATACCAAATGGATTAAAGGACCAGATAGTATTTTTAAGGTATCCACTGAGATACGAATGTATTCTCCCAATGCTATCGGCAACTAGGATTTTCACGTTTAATGCGCGCCATCGAAACACGCTTAAAATTTAAACTTTAATTTATTGAGGAAATAACCATGTTGAAAATAGTTAAAACTTCGCTGTCTATTGTTGCCTTTTCATTTGTGTTCGCTGGGCAAGCTCAAGCTGACGTGAATGAAGCATTGAAAAATATCTGCACTATTGTTCAAGCGGATGATAAAACCGAGTTACGTAAAAAAATGAAAGTCGTTCAAACCGACTACAGACTTAAACTTCAAGACTATTACGCTTCTGTAAGTTGTAATGGAGAAAGCCTAATTCGCACTGCATTTAAAGCCGGCGCAATTGAAACCGGGACTTTGTTAGTTAAAAAAATGCCAAAAAGTCAGTTGAATGCGCCTGAATCTGACGGTAAAACCTTGCGAGCTTGGGTTTCTGAACAAGGTTTGATGGATTCTGCAATTGCCAGCGTTTTGAACGAACGTATTTAATTATTCATCAACATGATGAGATAAATAATAGCTAAGCAATACCAACAACAAAATTTGACGGCTCCATTGCGAGCCGTTTTTTTGTCTGTAATACTGAGGTTGAATTACAAATACTTTTGAACCTAGCGCCGGTATAAATAGGAATAAATTTTGGACATAGTTAACCCTAGCTCCCTGCAACAAGAATGGACAACATTACAGTACCAATACGACAGTTATGAGAAATTTTCATTGTTGATTAAAGTTTTCAGTGTGATCTTATGCAGCTTTTTAGTGTTTCATGTACAGCTTGATTTTATCGTACCTTCACTGTGTATCGTATTTTGGATGCTCGATGGAATTTGGAAAACCTTTCAGGGGAGAATTAGTCAGCGACTTTTGGCAGTTGAAAAAGCATTACTAAATCCGATGCAAGACACTGGTATGCAATACAATAGCCAATGGGAGTTTAACCGTCCTAGTAGCATTAAGTTGATTGTGAGTTATGCGACAAATGCACTAACTCCAACTGTTTTAGTTCCTCATTTACTAATCATTTTGATCGCACTTATGGGCGCTTACATATCCTAGATTGGAACGCTGGAGTCACGGATGACTCCAGCTATTGTTGCTAGCTTATGCAGCTTCGGTCAGATAAATTGAACGATAAGAAATGTACATTGATGTGAACAACAAAGGTACAACCACTAACAAACCTAACATTAATGGTAAAGCGCCTAAAATGTACAGCACCAACATCACTATGCCGTAGATTAAGAATGGCATCACGTTTTTAAAGCACCCGATAAAGCTCTCCTTCATCGCAGCAAAAACCGGCATATCTTGTAATACGATTAATGCTGGAGCGAACCATACTGCCATTACCATTGGCAACATTAACGCCATTGCGACTAAAAATGATAACCAAAATTGCGCACCCATCATTTCAGGACTGCTCTCTCCTGCTAGGATGTCCATGTATACCGAACCCATAGCTACAAACATAACGACAATACTGATAACAGTACCAATTGCAGATAAGCCCACTAGCCTGCCTGCGCGATAAGAGAATCCAGCAAACAAATATTTGATGTCAAAGGGCTTACCCTCTGCTGCAGCCTGACAACCTAACATCAATCCACCTACCCAAATATAGGTTAAAAACATGCTAATGATTGAGCCGATGAAAGGAATAATATTGATCACAATTGCGACAACGAAGCCAACAATCATGGTCACTATCCACATACCAATATCTTGCTTAAATAAACTAAAACCTTCTGATATCCATGTCATTCCATCGCCGACGGCTTTATTTGATGGGCCGGTATAAACCCAAGATCCAGTAGGTGCCTCTGTTGAAGTAAGATCAGACTCGGGAGCTTGATACGGGCTATTTTCGTTATTATCCATTTTTTATTCCTATGTAAATTCCCAACATCATTAGAACTAAGAATTTTTCTAATGATTTTTTTAGTAGACGTGAAATTATCATTAGAATGCTGATGAATACAACTTTTATGCACCTAACCCTGTGTTCTATATATATTTTCCATGGCCTAAAAGGCCATGCTACGGATTGGAATTGTAGGCGGATGCTTTAGCGCCGCGGTTATTGTGGTTTTTCATGGCCTAAAAGGCCATGCTACGGATTGGAATTGTAGGCGGGTACTTTAGCGCCGCAGTTGTTGGGTTTTCCATGGCCTAAAGGCCACGCTACGGATTGGAATTGTAGGCGGATGCTTTAGCGCCGCGGTTGTTGTGGTTTTCCATGGCCTGAAAGGCCATGCTACGGATTGGAATTGTAGGCGGATGCTTTAGCGCCGCGGTTATTGCGGTTTTTCATGGCCTAAAAGGCCATGCTACGGATTGAAATTTGTAGGTGGGTGCTTTAGCCCCGCGGTTGTTAGGTTTTCCATGGCCTAAAGGCCATGCTACGGATTGAAATTTGTAGGTGGGTACTTTAGCCCCGCGGTTGTTAGATTTTTCATGGCCTAAAGGCCATGCTACGGATTGGAATTGTAGGCGGGTGCTTTAGCGCCGCGGTTATTGTGGTTTTTCATGGCCTAAAAGGCCATGCTACGGATTGGAATTGTAGGCGGGTACTTTAGCGTCGCGGTTGTTGGGTTTTTCATGGCCTAAAAGGCCACGCTACGGATTGGAATTGTAGGCGGATGCTTTAGCCCCGCGGTTGTTAGGTTTTCCATGACCTAAAAGGCCATGCTACGGATATGGAATTGTAGGCGGATGCTTTAGCGCCGCGGTTGATAGGTTTTCCATGGCCTAAAGGCCATGCTACGGATTGGAATTGTAGGCGGATGCTTTAGCGCCGCGGTTGCTAGGTTTTCCATGGCCTAAAAGCCATGCTACGGATTTGGAATTGTAGGCGGATGCTTTAGCGCCGCGGTTGTTGTGGTTTTCCATGGCCTAAAAGGCCATACTACAAGATCGCGAAAAGGTTAACGATTTTCCAACCTGTTGTAATCTAACCAGCCTGCTTCGATAGGGTTCTGCTGCTTGAAAATTTGGTTTAGCTTATCACTAAATTGCCAGAAGTCTGCAGCGGTTCGACGCACTGCAAATGAGTCTAAAAATGCGGCATAATCTTGTTCTGTTTCAATTTTTTGCGCCAATGCGACCATGGGAGCAAGCTCAGTTTCTTTGACTCGCCAGAACGCATCTGGGTAACTACCGAGCAATCCATGCACTAAGGTTACGTCATCATTTTTTGGATCTCGATTGGCACTTTCAGAAAATAAGCTATTCACATTAAAATGCGCACTGTTACGTACAAGAGTAAAAATTTCTGGTTGTTTGCCATCGTTTGGTTCAACCATAATCATGCTTAATTCCGGCAATACAGACGCACTTTTTCCTTTAATATTGGCTAACTGAGCCAGCAGCGCCTTGCTTTTGCCTGTTAGCTCACTCTCTTTCAATTGGTAACGAACAGGTTGCACCTTTTTTAAGTGTTCCGCAAAAATATCAAATAGCTCTTGTTTATGATTCTTGGTCTTAAATTCAATGCCACTTGGTTGATCAAAAATATGCACATTACCTTCAAAAAATGACGTCAATTCGGGACCAGATTTTTGATACCAAGAAGCCAACTCTTCACGCCGACTATCTGGTGGTAAAAATGCTAAGAAATTAGTTTCCCCTTCCATACGTAAAAAATCCATGTATAAACGAGTCATCAGTTGATGACCATAGTTACCATACACATCAAAGCCTGCGACCAACAAGTAATGAATACGTTCCAGCAGGGCATAGTCAATAACCCACGCTGTTTTAGGCGGTTCACCTACTAAACCTTTGATCACGGTAGCATTGTCAAAGTGACGAAATACCGTCAATGTGGCATTTTGATTTTCACCATCACCATCCCAAATATCGTCAGGGCTAAAGTGGTAGTCTTTTTCCAGTTCAGTGTTCATGAAGTTTTGCCTGGCCCGCATGTAATCACCTTGACGAGAAGCGTATTCGATCCAAGTTACAGCAAAAGCGGTACTTTGTTTTTCAGCAGGTAAACGCAGGTTGTCTTTTTGTGTTTCATAAAATCGATTGATCTGAGGGGAAGCGGCTACTTCTGGCTTTACAAAATACACCCAAAACCTGTCGTTAATCACATTCAACGCGACTTGTCCGCGACAAACGGGACCTTTGATGTACCCCATAATAGTATTTTGTGCACGCTCTAACATAAAACGATAACGAGCGTTGACCGGTAATTGACTAAACGCGGTTAACGGATTGGCTGCGATTTTCGGCTCGTAGCTAGGCATTTTTGTGACTGTATAATCCGCTTCAATAAACCATTTTTGCCATTTGTCGGTCAGAATTTTGTTGATGGCATAAGGTTGATGGGTTTTATTGACTATTGTTGAGTGCACTGGGAACAAGCGGTAATAAACCCGCTCTACCTTAGGATCATCAAACGGACGACGACTAGCAATAATTTCTATCGGCTGCCCAGAGGGCGTTCGAGAACGTACCATATTGAAAAACTGCGGTTGAACATCGTCATCACTTAGCTCACTGAAATACAGATGAGAGCTAAACAAATGCTCGTAAATGTAACGAGCGGTCAATTGCTCTTTCAAACTCTCAGCGTTTAAAAAATCTTCTAGTTGCTGCACCGCCTGTTGTTCTGCAACCGAAATAGGCGCTGGCGCTGGCATGTAAGCACCTCGTTCAATCCAATTGATTAAGGTGTTATGTTCATCATCGCTCAATTCAGGCAGCGCATAAGGCATCCCTCCAAATGCTTGGCTTTGGGCATAACCTTCGAACTCTTGCACTGTGGGACATTGTTGGCTGCGGTCGATACTGACATCAAAGCGCTCATCTAACAATTTATCGGCTGGTAACGGGTTTTGCTTTTTCAAGGTGAGCATTTTTGCTAACACCGAAGCTTGAGTGTTAGCCACAGCTGACTGTTCGCGCTCATTTAATACTGGATAGAATCCCCGCTCTCGCCATTCACTTGAGCTTTGCGCATCAATAAAAAGTCGATTAGGCGTGGCGGCAATAATACGTGAGCCGTGATAGACCTTCTCTTTATTTGCACCTCGCTCGATGCCTTCAGGGTGTGTCATTTTTAACTGACAAGGGGCGTCATAACAAGCATGACAAACCACACAACGCGCATTTATAACAGGTGCAACTTCGGTCTCATAAAAAACTGTGGCGGCGCTGTCTGGCGAAGATTGTTCAGTTGTTGCATTGATCCGGTTATCGGTATTTTCTTCACCGTAAAGTCGGTTTAAATCAAGGTTTGCGATAGTTGCACATCCTGAACATATCAGAATGATGCCGATGAACATCTTGATCCATCTTTTCTGTTTGTACTGCATATTAGTCCAATTGAGACATTAGAAACGCCAAAGCTTTAGGCAAAAAAGGGCGGAATTAAGTATTGTAAATTAATCACCTTAACCTAGGGCAACTAATTGTGACCGTTAAAGTCTATTGTAACTTGATAAAATCCAGGAGTGCTGGTCTTTTCATAATGCCATTCATGGTGATTAATAATTTTTTCGCTTAATTGTAACCCCAATCCATAACCGTAACCAAAAGCTACTTTGCTATCATTCGAATCAACCATAGGTGAAGTATTATCATTACTGGTATTGGTGTTAATGATTATCACTCGACTGCCTTGTTGTTCAATTTTCACTTCACCGTGTTGAGTATGCTGATAGGCATTTCGAATTAAATTGTTGATAACAATGTGGCAGGCAACGGCGACGGTATTTACCTCGCACTCTTCCGTTTCCACTTTGACCTCTACATCTTTGCCGCTGAGCAAATAGTTTAAGTCACAACAGGCCTGTCTAATTTTTTCATCCAGCTTGACCGTTTCTGGCGCTACGTTTAATTCTTCATTCCGACTCAACCAAAGAAATGTATCCGTCAGATTCGTCATAGTAAGACCAGCCCGCTGTATTCGTTCTAACGTAAGCTTCTGCTTTTCACTGGTGGGAACTTTCTCGTTTATGCGCTGCAATAAGTCAACATTACTTCGAATAACTGCAATAGGTGTTCTCAATTCATGACTGGCATAGCTGAGAAAACGCTGTTCTCGTTCTAAACTTTGATGTGCTGACACCAGACTACTCTGCACCAACGAAGCCAATACATTGAGTTCGTTAAAGGTAAAATCAGGGGGCGGCGAATGAAGATTATATTTATCTAAAGACTTAGCCCAACTTTTTAATGATTCAAGAGGCTTAGTGACTTTTAGCATTATCATTACCAGTAAAAGAGCAAATAATAATATGGCGATAATAGCGACTATAGCCGTCCATATTAAGCGGTTAGTAGGATGCAGATCGGAGTAATTTGGCACAAAGTCTTTTTCTAGCATGACCTTAGATATGAATCTTTCTTCACCATTAGGGCCATGGTACAAAACCACAAAGTACAGATTTTTAGGCATGGATAAAATAGTGGCTTGGTCTTTTATCTTGAGTAACTGTCCTACTTCCGACGGTGGATTGGGGAAATGTTGCCGTATGAGTTTAGGGGTATCTTGCCAACGACTAGCAACATGAATGCCGGCGATAATTTTAGGATGTTGATCTTCAACTTCAGTGGTTTTGGCGATTTCGAACATTATGCCATTTAGACTCCTGTCGAGCCCATCCACAAAGTAGTTAACACTTAAAAACGAAAAACCAATGACCATAGAGGAGCCAAGCAATACGACGCTAAAAAAAAAGTGTAGCTTAAGACTTGGCCTAATTTTCACGATTAATTTCCTTCACTTTCCACTTTAATAGCAAATCCAACACCTGAGACAGTTTCAAGCTTTACATTACTATGCTCAACATCCAACTGCTTTCGTAGATGATGGATATGTACTTTTAGGCTGTTACTGTCTGGTTGTTCGTCGCCCCAAACCTGTTGCATAAGTTGTTGCCGACTCACAGCTTGCGGACTGGTCCGCACCAAGACCTCGAGTATCTTAAATGCGATTGGCGAAAGTTTTAGCGTATTCTGCTTTAAATGTGCAGTGTGTTGGCTTAAATCTAAACTTAAATCACCAACGGCTAACTTTTTAACTTCTCCGCTTCGCCGTTTTGCAAGCACTTGTACCCGTGCCACCAGCTCTTTCATGGCAAAGGGTTTAACCAAATAATCATCACTACCCGCCTCGAAACCCTGTAATTTGTTATCAAGGCTATCTCGGGCGGTTAACATCAAAATAGGAATATCCATGCCTCTTTCCCGTAGGGTGCTGCATAGCGTTAAACCATCCATTTTAGGCATGTTAATATCAAGTATTATCATTTGGTAATGATTACTTTCGATTAAACTTAATCCCATTAAACCATTACTTGCGTGATCGCACTCGATAGACTCGATCTCAAGATAATCAACTATGGTTGTGGCAAGGTCGATATCATCTTCAACTAACAATACGTTCATGATTAATTTAACTATTCCTAATTTGCTTTAATAACCGCCAGTTGTCTTACCCGTGAGTATAGACATTTGTGTTACGCAGTTTTCTCTTCAGCTAGTCCGCCACCCAAAACTCGATACAAAGTGATACGATTTTCCAAGTCGGCTTGTTTGGTCAGAATCAGCGATTGATTGGCTTGATACATTGTTCGCTGTGCTTCTAAAACGCTTTGAAAGTTATCGATACCTCCTTTATAGCGGGCAAGGGATAAAACGTAACTGCGAGTTGCTGCCAACACCAAGGATTTTTGACTATTTAGCTGCTCTTGAATAGTTGCTCTGCGTGCTAACGCATCGGCGACCTCTGAGAACGCGCTTTGAATAGTGTATTCATATGCGGCTAAGTACTTCTGTTGCTGAGCTTCGCTGTACGCTAGGTTGGCATCATTAGAACCACCGTCAAATATTGGCAAGCTGATACTAGGTGCAAGGGTCCAGATTGAACTTGCACCGCCGCTGAATATATCTGCGAGTACCGAACTAGCCAAACCACCGGTTGCAGTTAAAGATAACGTTGGGAAATAGGCTGCTCTAGCAACACCAATATTGGCATTGGCCGATTTCAAAGTATGCTCAGCTGCCAATACATCGGGACGCTGCAACAATACAGATGATGACAAGCCAACAGGTACATCAGTGACTAAACTTTCGCTACTTGGTAATAGTTCTGGCAATAAACTGTCGTCTAGTTGCTCGCCCACAAGCAAACGCAGTGCATTCAGATCTTGCGCCACTTGGGTTGTATAACTAGCAATATCAGAACGGGCGTTATAATAAATGGTTTCAGCGCTGGCCACATCGATTCTAGAATCGATTCCCATTTCTAACCTTTTATTGGTTATATCCATGGTTTTTTGCGCGTTAGTGGCCGTTTCCTGAGCCAATTTGAGCTGGTTTTTATCAGCAGCCAAGGTTAACCAAGCACTGGTAATTTCACCAATCAGAGAAATTTTCGCCGCCTTTGCCGTTTCTTGACTCGACAAATAAGCTTCCATTTGCACCGCACTTAAACTGCGGTTTTTGCCAAACAGATCTATTTCGTAACTACTTAAACCACCTTCAGCTTGGTAGGTCGTACTAATATTTCCTGACGAGGCCTTAGTACGATTACCGCTTAATCCTGCATTTATCTGCGGATACAGTTCGGCATCTTGGATTCGATAAGTTGCACGGGCAGCTTCTACATCGGCTAAAGTTTGGCGCAAGCTTCTATTACTTTTCAGGGCAAGTTCAATAACCTGAGTTAAGCGTGGATCTTTAATAAAGCTTTTCCACGGCACCTGCGCGGCCTGTTGGTCTGATAAACCGGGAGTCTGCGCTTGGGGAGCATTTTCCCATGTCTGTGCAACAGGCAGTTCTGAACGTGTATATTCAGGCGATAAAGTACTACAACCTGCCAATATCAAAGCACCAGCAATAGGTAATAAACGAGCGACACCCTTGTTAGGTAAAGAGAATTTACGCATCAGCTTTCTCCCCTGTATTAACAGCATCATCATAAACCGGACGCCTTTTGGGGAATAAGCCACGGATGATGACAAAGAATAAAGGTACAAAGAAAATCCCCAAAACAGTTGCGGTGAAGGTTCCACCAACGATTCCTGTACCTATGGAAATTCGACTATTAGCTCCTGCACCGGATGAGATAGCCAATGGTATGGTTCCGAAAATGAACGCAAGAGACGTCATAATGATTGGCCTTAAACGCAACTTGGCAGCGTGCACAGCAGAATCAATCAACGACATACCGCGTTGATAAGAAGACTCTGCAAATTCCACAATCAAAATCGCATTTTTTGAAGCCAATCCAATGGTAGTAACCAGAGCTACTTGGAAATAAATGTCATTTTCCAAACCTCTTAAACTGGCTGCCAATGCTGCACCTACAACACCAAGCGGGATAACTAAAATCACCGATAACGGCACCGACCAACTTTCATATAACGCCGCTAGCGCTAAGAAAACCACTAAAATGGAAATAGCGTAGAGGGTGGAGGACTGTCCACTAGATAATTTTTCTTGGTAAGATAATCCACTCCATGAGAAATTTAATTTTCCCTGCCCCACTTCTTGGGTTAAGCGCTCCATTTCAGCCATAGCTTGACCCGAACTGACGCCACTGGCTGCCGCACCTTGAAGCTGATAAGACGCAATTCCATTAAAACGAGACAAACTTTGTGGTGCGCTTGACCAAGAAATAGTACTGAAAGCGGAGAAAGGCGTCATACTCGTTTCACCATCAGCGTTGGTGCCACGAACATGCCATTCACCCAGGTCTTCAGGTTTCGAACGGAACTGCGCATCACTTTCTAAATAGACCTTTTTCACCCGACCATTATCAATAAAGTCATTTACATAAGTTCCAGCCCAAGCTGAGGTTAAGGTGCTAGATACATCTGATAATGACAATCCAAGTGCGGTGGCTTTGCCATTATCAATATCAATTTTCAGTTGAGGAGTATCACTTAACGCCCCTTCTCTGACCCCAACAAGCAAACTGCTTTGTCGTGCTTTTTCGAGCAACTCATTTTTCAATTGGGTAAGCTCATCACGAGTTGTGCCCGCTGCGGCTTGCAATTCAAAGGTGAAACCATTGCTTTGCCCTAGCCCTTGAATCACCGGCTGCGACATAGAATATACGCTGGCATCACGAATACTAGACAGGTTTTTATTCATTCGATTAATTAGCGCATCTGCACTTTGCTCTTCGTTAGGTCGCTCATCCCAAGGCGTCAATGCAACAAATCCCATACCCGCATTTTGGCCACTACCGGCGAAATTAAAACCGGAAATAGAAAAGGAACGAATAACAATGTCAGACTCTTTTTCCTGCAGGTATTGCTCGACTTGCTCTGCCACGGCCCGTGTACGCTTGATGGATGCACCTGGGGGCAAATTAATTTGAAACATAGTGCTGCCCTGATCTTCTTGAGGTAAGAAACCAGTAGGTAGACGAACAATTAGCAAACCTAAAACAACAACTATGCCACCGTACACCAAAACCCAGCGAACTTTACGCGCAATAATGCTTTCGACATGGCCAGTATAAGACTTCGTCATGCGCTCAAAACCGCGATTAAAACGAGCAAAAAAGCCCTTACCTTCACTGCTATGGTTGCTTTGTTTAAGCATACTGGCACATAACGTAGGACTCAGGGTTAACGCGACAATAACCGATAACGTCATAGAAGAGACAATAGCAATAGAGAACTGTTTATAGATTACACCTGTGGAGCCACCAAAAAACGCCATAGGTAAAAATACAGCAGATAACACAACCGCGATTCCCACCAGTGCCGTACTAATTTCCGACATAGACTCTATGGTCGCATCACGTGGCGATAGGTTCTTTTCGCGCATCAAACGTTCGACGTTTTCTACCACAACAATGGCATCATCTACCAACAAACCAATGGACAAGACAATACCGAACATAGTCAGTGTGTTGATTGAAAACCCAAACGCCGCCAGCACGCCAAATGTCCCCAATAAAACTACCGGCACAGCAATAGCAGGGATCAATGTGGCCCGCCAATTTTGCAAAAACAACCACATAACCAGCACAACTAAAATAACCGCTTCAATCAGGGTTTGTACCACTTCACTTATGGATATTTTAATAAACGCTGTGCTGTCACGGGGGAAGGTCACTTCGTAACCGTCAGGTAAGTTGACCGACAGTTCAGCCACTTTATCTTTAACCCGCGTGGCCGTATCAAGGGCGTTTGCTCCAGGTGACAACATTATGGCAATACCTGAGGCTGGATGGCCGTTCAAACGTGGAATAGCGCTATAACTTTCACTGCCAATTTCCACTCGAGCGACATCACTTAAGCGTACATTCGCCCCCGTTGAATTGTATTTAACAATAATATTGCGAAATTCTTCCGGCGTAGACATCATCGATTGGGCAGTCACAGTAGCATTCAATTCTTGATTAGCCAGCGTAGGTACGGCACCTATTTTACCAGCAGGAACCTGAACATTTTGTGCGCTTAATGCACTGCTAATGTCTGACGGCATAAGCTCATAAGCCGCTAATTTATTCGGGTCTAACCAAATACGCATGGCATATTGCGAACCGAATACTCTGACGTCACCAACACCTTCAATTCGTGCTAGAGAGTCTTGTAGGTTGGAAGATATATAGTCTGCTACATCAAAGGCTGTCGCCTGATCGGTTTTATCATACAGTGCAACTACCAATAAAAAATCTGAATTGGATTTAGTAACTGTGACACCTTGTGCTTGCACCGACTCAGGAAATCGAGTACTAACTTGCTCAACTTTATTTTGTACCTGTACTTGCGCGTAATCAGGATCAGTCCCTTCTTCAAAGGTGATTTTAACCGAAGCTGCACCATCAGACGTGCTAGAAGACGAAAAATACAGAAGCCCATCTAACCCTGTTAACTGTTGTTCTAGTATTTGCGTAACACTGTTTTCAACTGTGGCCGCATCCGCCCCTGTATAGCTAGTACTTACACTGATTACAGGCGGTGCCACACTTGGGTACTGCGCTACAGGCAACGATAAAATAGAGGCAATACCCGTAAGCATAATGATGATTGAGATAACCCAAGCAAATACTGGGCGATCAATAAAAAAGCGAGCAAACATCAACTACACTCCCACTTGTACAGAGGAGCTATTTTGGTCTTGTTTAACCACGGTGATCATGGTGCCTTGCTCGGTCATTTCAACCAATACAGGTTTAACTTCACTGCCAGGACGAACTTTACCAGCCCCTTCAACTAAGAGCTTATCGTTCTCTGACAATCCGCTTGAGATCAACCATTTGTTTTCAACGGCATTAACGGTTTCAACAGTGCGTTTTTCGACTAAGTTATTCTCACCAATAACATAGGCATAAGCTTCGCCTGTGGCTGAGTGATAAATACCTTGTTGTGGAACGAGTATTGCGTGTTGATTGACCGCTTCATTTACTTGAGTTCTTACGAACATTCCAGGTAATAACAAACCATTTGGATTCGGAAATTCAGCGCGAAGGGTGACAGTACCGGTTGACGCATCTACTGACACTTCCTGCATTTTCAACTGGCCTTTGTGGTCATACTCAGAGCCGTCTTCCAAGGTAAGTGAAACTTCAGTTGTGCCTTCGGAAATCCCCTTGGAACCCAACATTTGACGCAATTTAAGCAATTCTTTACTGCTTTTTGTCATATCCACATAGATAGGGTCAAGTTTGCGGATAGTCGCTAAGGCGGTAGTTTGCTGCGCAGTAACTAATGCCCCTTGAGTCACATTGGAAATGCCAATATGCCCAGAAATAGGAGCGGTAACCTTAGTAAATTCAAGATTGATAGACGCAGAAGCTAATGCGGCTTCATACTTTTCAATATTGGCTTTCGCTTCTAAATAAGTCGCATGAACATCGTCAGCATCTTGTTGTGAAACACCTTCAAACTTCAACAAGTTCGCATAACGCTCATCCTTCAACTTAGCCGTTTCTAGCGAAGCCTTAGCACTGTTCAAATTTGCTTTTGCTTCATTGTAAGCTGCCTGATACGTAGCCGGATCAATTTGATAGAGCAATTCACCTTTTTCTACGGTATTGCCCTCATTGAATAAACGCTGTTGCACAATGCCACCTACCTGTGGGCGTACTTCTGCAATTGAGGAAGCAACAACACGACCTTGCATTTTAGTATCAATTTTATGCTCACCCGTTGTTACTGCAACATAAGATACGACTGGCACAGAGGCGGTTTTCGGGGGTGCGCTTTCTTGCTGGCAACCACTTAGCAAAGTTACTACCGTAAGCAGTCCCACGATGCTGATTGAAGATTTCATAATTAAGCATTCCTAATTAAATACACAAAATAAGATGAGGCGAAAGCCACTTTATGATTGTGCAATGCACTATCGATAAATTGTATTGGCCTATAATTGAAGCAAAGCTTAACAAGCTGATGGTTAAGGTAGGGTTAACGTATCTATGCTGTTTTAAAATATGTTCATAAATCTTTACGATTATTGTTTATATTGGTTGTCAGTGGGATTAAGTAGGAGTAACTAGTTATTTCTAACAGCGCACATTCTCTATAATTAGTGTTACTGTTTTTAGACTTTAAACCGCCTCACTTCATAATATCTGCACATTTATTCTGTAGACTAATGAGTATACTTAATGAAAAGTTAGCTTAGTAAAATCAGAATTCAGAGGTTAAAGCATGGGATTATCATATCAATGGCCATTAATGATGGTGGCTGTGTCTGCTGCGATTGCATTAACAGGATGCAACGACGCTTCGGTCAAGAATGTTACGCAATCAGCCAGTGCCAAGGGCATAGACCTTTCCATGTTTGCCGAAGGAGCGTTTCTCGAAACGCCGACAATCGTTGACTGTGAAACAGCTGAAGGCACAAAAACCACCTGCTATAAATTAGTTACCTCTGGGGCGCCAGCAGGACGTGAACCTGGTCCTTTTTGCCCGAGAAAAATCACCGATGGGGCAGATAAAGGCGGAACTTGGTTTAGTAAAGAGGGGACTGGCGATTTAGTAGATATCACCGGTGAGTTCATTTTAAAGCTAGGTGAATATTACGGTGACGAAAAGTGGATGGTGTATGAAGCCAACACTGGAAATGTGCGCTACACCGCGACCAAAGCAGCCTGTTTAGGGGCTGCACGGCCTGACGTTGAAGAACAATATATGCAAAACTGCATTGAATGCGAACTAGAATACCTTGATGACGACTTTTCACTGACTTATCTAATTCCTACCCAACCTATTCCTGCTGCTGAAACCGGACGGGTTCATACGGTAGGCATTGCCTTAGACGGCACAGAACTATCTGGTCCGGCGCCAATTGATGCCATTCTAGGAGCCTATACCATCGCAGCTTTTGACGATTGTGGTGGACATATTAACGTCCATCAAGGCTATCACTATCATTCGACCACCGGCTGCACTGATACCCTCGAAGACACCGATGATGGTCATGCTCCGTTAATAGGTTATGCCTCTGATGGTTACGGAATTTATGCAATGAAAGATTCTCAGGGACGGGAAACTGAACAGCTTGATGAATGTCGTGGTGACTATGATGAAACGCGAGGCTACCATTACCATGCTGCCAGTCCGAGTGAAAATATGTTTATCGGTTGCTTACACGGCGAATCTGTTCGCCCCGCTGGCGGCCCTCCAAGAGGGCCTAATGACCCAGGAGGTCCTCCAAATGGCGCACCCCCTCCCCATGAAAAATAACTTACCCGCGGTTCCATTGCGATAGACATGCCAGTATTGGTGGGCATGCTCTAAACAAAAGGAATTCGACGTGTTAATTAACCAAGCCGCTTTGAGACAGGTCTGTTAAATCTTTCATTGCTTGAGTAGCGTCACCAGTACTCACAAAGATATGGTCATGGTAATAACCAGCAACCACGTTTGCACTGATATTGGATTGGGTAAGTTTTTTAGAGATAGCGGCGGTTAAACCAACGGCATCAAGGCTTGAGTGCACATTTAGGGTAATACACTTAAATACCCCTGAATAAGCAATTTTTTGCTTATCGGCGAGGTGTTTTTCAATAATCACCGACATACCTTCTTTTTCTAAAAACGTGCTTATCGGTTTCAACTGTTGCAACATTTGGTAATCATAAGTTTCAAAAGTCGCAAACACATACTCTTGTGGCAACAAAACGGGTTCCATTGAAGCAATAAGTTTGGCTAAATCTTTTTCACCAGACATAAATATCTCACTCTTTTTATAATCGTAAATCTTCTTGAAATTAACTACTCAACTTCAAACCAATAACTCCCAACGCAATGATAATTAAACAAATAAGTTGTTTAATAGAAAGGCTTTGATCGAAGAAGTAATGATTAATAATTGAAATACTAGACGCACCAACAGCCAACCAAACAAGATATGCATGGCTAATGGGAATGTCTTTTGTTGCAATTGAAAACAACAGTAAACTCAGTGCCATAGATAACACAGCAAGTATAACGTAGGGAATATGAGTAAATGATTCAGATTTTTGAATACCGACTAACCAACCAGCTTCCAAAAACCCTGCAATAATGAGAATAAACCAAGACATAATAACGCTCATATTAAGTTGAGGTCGTCCTCAAAAAATAAAATAGAGCGGTGAGGTCGTCCCCACATCCAAGTTTGAAGTTGGATCCTAGCAACAGCCTATTTAGAAATCAATTCCTGACTTTTTAAAAATTAAAATACAAATAATTCAAACACATACAGAACAATCTCTGAGTAAATTTCTATTTCTTCATTTTTTTGATGGTTTTTTAGACTGCTTTACGCTTCTTAGATTAAGGCATCAATAAAACAATAAGTTCACCAAGGAGAATTCAATGAAATTGCCCACTGAGAAACGGAAGACATATCTATATAGCTGCTGCCGATACGCCAGCATCCCTGTAGCTTTAATCACCCTATCAGCTTGTGGTGGGGGCGGTAGCGGCGGAAGTAGCGGCGGAGGATCAGGGCAAAGTACAGGTAGCCCACCGACAGTGTCGGTTGACTCTCGTATGTTAGTCAGCGCAGGTGATGTCGTCACCATTACCGCCACTGCCACCGACCCGGATGCTGACAGCATTAGCTATTCTTGGCAGCAACTTAACGGTGATCCCGTAGCCAATACACAAGGGTTTAGTAGTGCTAGCGCGTCTTTTAATGCACCTGATGATGTAGATACCATTCAATTCAGAGTGACGGCAACTGCGGGTGGCCAAAGTGCCACTGACACTATTTCCGTTATCGTAGTTGAGGATACCGATACCGCGGTATTTGTAGATGCGGATTTCAGCGGAACCTCTACCGGGAGTATAGATGCTCCCTTTGTTGACTTTACAAATGCAATACTGCAATCACCCGATACTGCTGATTTCTATCTTCAGACCCCAATTCAACCAACTGTTTATGCCCTATGGGAAGGTGTTGATTATAGCCAACGAGAGAATTTAACAGGAGGAAACAGTATCTATGGGGGTTATGATGATGACTGGAGTTACGAACCTCAAAGTAACCCTACTCCAATAGTAGTAGAACGCGTTGGATTGGTTTTTTACAATGTTGATCAGGCTTCCAAAGTGGCTGGGATCAATTTGCAAATCACTGAAGATATGGATTCAAACTTAAACATGTTGGGTCTATATGTTTCAGGTGGCGCCAGTGCTTTCACCCTCGAAAACTCCACGATTACCGTTGACGGCTTCACTTCAACCAATTTACAAACGACACCTGGTTACACAGTGGGTGTCTACTTAGATCAAGTAGAAACCACTTATGTGAGGAACAATCAAATTAGTGTTGGAGATGGAAAATCCAGTGCCGACAGGACAACCCAGCCTTCTACTAAAGGCTCCGATGGTAACGATGGCGAAGATGGCCGAGTCGGTTTTAATACAGTAGGAGGTGAAGGAGGTTCTGGTACAACGGGGTGGGATGGCGGTGCTGGCGGTAATGCAGGTAATAATTCGTTTGAAACAGGAGAAGACGGCGTGTCAGGTAAAGGTCGAACGACGTCTCCATTTATATCCGGTGGTAGCGGAGGTACTAAAGGATTTTCGACTTACAATGATGGAAAAGGTTCGCCCGGTTCGGACGGAGATGATGGTGTTAGAGGTTCCTCTGGCGACGGAGCCTTGGGTTGGGGGGCTTTATTTAGCACTGGAGCATATCGCGTCAGTACGGGTGAAGTGGGCGATGTAGGCTACTCAGGTGCCGGCGGCGGTGGCGGCGGTGGTGGCGCTGGCGGTTCATTTGGACAAAATGGTGGAGCTGGCGGCGGTGGCGGTGAAGGCGGTGGTGGCGGTACCGGTGGTTATGCCGGTTACTCAGGCGGTGCATCCATTGCCATTCACATCGTCGGAGGAAGCTTAAATGAAGTTGTCGACAATGTCCTCATTTCTGGCAATGGTGGAAACGGTGGCCAAGGTGGTTTGGGCTCTGATGGTGGTGAAGGCGGCAGCGGTGGCGAAGGCGATCCAGGCAACCTCAGTGGTGGCGAAGGTGGAGACGGTGGTGATGGCGGTGACGGTGGCGACGGCGGTATCGGTGGTTCAGGTGCTGGCGGTCCATCATTTGGTATCTTTATAGGTAGCAATACACCGGCAACCATCAGCAATAACCAAGTTACGACAGGAATGGGTGGCGATGGCGCTGCTGCGAGAATTGGTTCAGAGGATGACACTGCCGCCGGTGAAGGAGGCTGGAGTTACGGCATCTTAGATGCCGTACCAGCAGATAATTTTGCTGTGATACTGAATGATAACAGCTTTGATATTGGCGAGCCTGGCGAGAATGGTGGCACTAAAGAAGGCACAGGCGCATTCGGAAACACCAATATCGAATAGATCACTATTTGCACTGTGAGCATTCATAACAGCTAGCAGCATTTTTGCTGCTAGCTCCACTCACCTTTTAGCTAACTAACGATCAAAACAAGGAATTTATACATGTTTCGTCATTTTAAAATAAAAGCGTTCTTTGTCATGAGTATTTTATGGTTTACGCCAACGCAAGCTCAAGTCAATCAAATACCCGAGATAGGCGCGTTTCTACCCTCTATCACTGATGTTAAACCCAAAGAGGTATCTGCAATCGATGGATTATGGACAATTTCTAGCCTCGATAAAGTGGTACGCATAGACCGTGGTCGTATTTATGCCATTGAAGGTTGGACCCACTTATTTGTGTTGAAAATACAACCAGGCATGGTAGTCATCCATCCATTTCAACAACAATCTCCAGGGGTATTTGTTGGCGACGATTTGCCTTTGCAAGGCCCGTTAAAAGCAGTTTTAACCGGAGACAGAGTGTTAGATGTTGACGTTGATGGTGCGCTTGGTCAGGTCAATTACCAGATGATCCCTCGACAATTAGACGACAACGAAGCGTTTAACAAACTCATTAAGCAAATTCGTCAATCCGGTAGCTAAAGACAACACTGTGGATTGAGAATGGTGCTTAGTAAACAGCGAAAAAGCAATGTAGCTGAATTCCGTGGATTTCTTTGCTCGGTTTGTTTTTTGTGCAAAAATGAAATAAACAAAACGCCTAGCAGATTTGCAGTGCACTTCACAGAGAACGAAGTTATGTCGTCTTTTGCAAACAAAATCGAATCGTTATCCCCAGAAGTACAATCACTGATGCTGGCAGAATTACATCGTATTGCATCACGCTTTATGTGTGCTGAACAACAAGGCCACACGCTGCAGGCTACTGCATTAGTGAATGAAGCGTACATAAGGCTTGCTGAAAAAACGATGAATATTGCTGACAAACAACACTTCATCGCCATTGCCGCCCAACAAATGCGCAGAATTTTGGTTGACCATGCCCGTGAAAAATATGCGGCTAAACGAGGTGGTAAGCAAATTAAAGTGACCTTAGTCGATCAACAAGGGGATATAGCCCAGCTCTCAAGTCAAGATCAAGTAGAGCTGATGTACATTGATGAATTACTTAATCAACTTGCCTGCTTTGATCAACGTGCCTCGCAGATTTTTGAACTCAAACTCTTTTCCATGTTAACCCATCCTGAAATAGCAGACCTCTTGGGACTTTCCGTAGCAACAGTAGAACGCGACATACAGGCCGCGAAAGCCTGGTTCAAAGTCCAAATTCACGCCAATAATTCATCTTCATCCAGCCCAGAGCGAAACTGATATGGAGCAACAAAAATGGTTTCTAATTAAACAGTTATTTAGCGAAGCACAAGCGCTGCCAACAGCTGAGCAACAAGGATACGTGCAGCGTAAAAGCGAGGGAGATGAACAGGTTTACGAAAGTGTGATGCAAATGCTAGGAGTCGAAAATAGCACTCGAAATAATCCTAATTTGTCGGGCATTATTGCCGCTTCAGCATCGCAATTATTAATCGATGATCAAGCATTGCAAGCAGGCGATGTTGTCGAACAATTTAAAGTGGTTGAACCTATAGGTGATGGCGGTATGGGCAGTGTATTCTTGGGCGAACGTGCCGAAGGTGATTTTGAACAACTGGTTGCCATTAAAGTGATTCACCGTAAACATTTTACGGTGCAAAGCCTACAACGCTTCATACGCGAACGTCAAATTCTGGCGTCATTACACCATAAAAACATTGCAAGCTTTATTGGTGGTGGAGAAACCCAGCATGGACAACCCTATATTATTTTAGAATACGTTGATGGGGTCACTATTACCCAATATTGCCAGCAACATAGATTAGATATTCCACAACGCTTGGATTTATTTAAACAAGTTTTAGCTGCCGTAATCTACGCTCATCAAAACCTAGTTGTGCACCGTGATATTAAGCCCAGCAACGTTTTAGTTAATGCTCAAGGTGACGTTAAATTACTGGATTTTGGCATTGCCAAGTTGGTACAAGAAAGTCACGAGGGAGCTAACCTTGCCGGCGATTTAACCCAAGAGTTTAGCCGAGTCTTAACTCCTGCCAATGCATCTCCAGAGCAAGTGCTTGGTAGCAATATAACGACTCGCTCAGATGTATATGGATTGGGTGCTTTGTTAATGCACCTGTTAACCGACGAACCAGTGTTCGATACTTCCGCCACCACTCAGTCTAGCTTGGAATCGATGATAGTCGACCAAGTGCCGGTACGTCCAAGTTTCAAGTGTTTAGAGTCAACTGATGAACATATCCGTAAACGGGCCAAAAGCCTGAAGGGGGATTTAGATACGATTGTAATGAAAGCCTTGCAAAAAGATCCTGAACGACGCTATTCAAGTACTGAGCACTT
This sequence comes from Aliiglaciecola sp. NS0011-25, assembly GCF_040370605.1. Classification (NCBI taxonomy): domain Bacteria; kingdom Pseudomonadati; phylum Pseudomonadota; class Gammaproteobacteria; order Alteromonadales; family Alteromonadaceae; genus Aliiglaciecola; species Aliiglaciecola sp. NS0011-25. Next base: position 174,789 of record NZ_BAABWR010000005.1, on the reverse strand, counting down.
TTTAGAAGACATTGTAAGACATCAACGCAACTATCCCATATCTGCCAAGCCAGACAGCCTTGTTTATAGAGTCACAAAGTTTGTGCAACGTAATACCTTAAGTACGGTGCTAGTATCCCTGTTTTTGACGAGTTTAATAAGCACTAGTATCGTCATAATGCAGCAATCTATTACGATTCAAAATGAACGTGATGCGGCGTTAAAACAAGCTTTTATCGCGCAAGAAACAGCTAAATTCATGACGGATATGTTCGATGCCGCAGATCCCAATATCCATGCAGGCGAATCCATTAGTGTTAAGTCATTAGTCGACCAAGCAGCCGTCGATTTAGACAAGCTTAACAGTGATCCATTGATCATGGCACAACTCAGCGGCACGTTATCCAGCGTATATAACCAACTCGGGGAATACGATTTATCCTCTTCTATGATGGAAAAAGCCGAACAATATCTGTTCGCCTCCAAACAAGATTCAGAAAATGCGAGCTATATTGCCCTAAAATTTTTATTGGGAAATGAGAAGGCCAACCTACTCGTAAATACCGGTCAATATGATCAGGCACTCAGCTTAACTGCGTCACTTATCCAAGATCTGGAAAATACCGATACTTCCAGCTTAAGTGCAGAGCAAATAGATAACTTTTACATCTGGCTTGAATACGGATTGGGTTCCGCCTACTCATATAGTGGACGAGACACCTTGGCAATCGAGCATTATCAAAATGCCTTAACACGATCCGAGCAAGTGGTAGCGGCAGGAGGAGAGTACGCCGAAGAGATATTGATAAATCATTTATCAAGTCGTTATTTTGGATTGGGTCATTCACTTCGCAGGGTAGGTGACTACGCCCAGTCTAAAATAGTGCTGCTACGTGGTATTGAAATTGAAAAATCATTAGATAAACCGCCAAGCTTAGATCTTGCCCATGGCCTCAACCAACTTGCAGATACGTATTTGCAACTTGGTGAGCTAGAACTAGCAGAAAAATATGCCCAAGAAGGACTTACTATTAGGCGCAATATTCATGATTATGGACATATCGAAATCATTGCCAGTACAGGAGTGCTTAGCAATATTTACGCGAAACAAAAGCACTATGATCGCAGTATCGAAATGCGTGAAGAAATGTTGAACATGGTGGAGCAAGCTGTGGGTAAGGAACACCCGTTTTATGCCAGTGTATTGGATGCGTTAGGCAATTTACACATGCTCAAAAATGACTATCAAAAAGCACGCCGGTATTTCGATGATTCATATGAACTTTTTGCGCTGATCTTTCCCGAAGGTCATATATATGTGGCAAAAACTTTAGTCAATCTAGGTGATCTCGCGCTACGGGAAGATAAAATCCAACTAGCAAAAGACAACTTTGAACAAGCTCTGCAAATTTTAACGTCCAAGGCACCAGATCCCTCAGAATTAATGGCAAAAGCCAACGCATTATATGCGGTAAGCTTATATAAAAATGCTCAGCCAGAAGCAGCAATTGAATACGAAGAATCTGCATTGAACATTTTACAAACTACATTTGGACTAGACTCTTTTGAATACAAAACCTTGTACCAACGCCTGCAAAGTGCCAAAAACTGAGATGTATATGGCTGCGGGTAACACCCACAAAGGCATTCGCAGAACTAGCAATCAAGACGCAATTTTTATGGATGATAGCCAAGGTATTTGGATAGTCGCTGATGGTATGGGTGGGCACAATGCTGGTGAAATAGCGGCCAATATAATTTGTAAGTATTTACCAACTGAAATTAAACAGCCATCTCAAACCGTCACCAATGCGATCCTCAAAGTGCATAACCAAATACAAACCGCCAGCCGGCAACACACATTGTATGCAGGTATGGGCAGCACTATGATTCTGGCAGTCCAGCAACAACAGCATTTACAAATATACTGGAGTGGAGATTGTCGCGCCTATTTATACACTGCAGGTAAATTGAGATTAGTTAGCAAAGATCATTCTTTGATACAGAAACTCAAAGACGACAATATTATTGATGATCAGGCGGCGGCTAAACATCCCCAGCGCCACTTAGTTACGTCATGTTTAGGAGGATCCCTTGCACAACCTGTGATCGACAATATAACGCTCATATTAGGTCTTAATGATTTGTTACTACTGTGCTCAGATGGTTTGTATAACGAGCTAAATTTGCAAGACATGCAGGCTATTATTAGCGAAAAAAAAGCATCTGAAACTAGGGTCAATGAATTAATTAAACAGGCAAATCAGCTAGGAGGAAAAGACAATATCTCAGCCATTTTGATTGCTCATCGGTGAGACCAAATTTAGCTAGTCATCTTCGCTATTTTTACCATTTAGCCATTATCATCGTGTTTTAATTGAACAAATTTAGCAAACTATGTAAGCATATTGATACAAATTTCGCTAAATCAAAAAAACAATCACTAAGTTATAACATTCAGTTTTTCAGCGCATTGTTGTAAGATTTAAATGATGTTTCAAGTAACTTTGTAGCTTTTGCAGCCCCTAATTTGCGATCAGTTTAGGCTCTCCCTCATTTGTTACTCAAAGAAGCATTCTTTAAATAATAATAACTGCATGTCGTTGAAGGTGTCGATTAAAACTCTGCTCACATTGCAAATTTTCTATACAACAATCAGGTAACACAATGTTTAAACCACTCTCTATGGTAGCTTTGCTATCATGTTTTGCGATTGGCTTTGCAAACGCAGCAATTAATCAAACAAAAGGCGATTTTGAAGATAAATTTCGTCAGCTAGATGAATCTCTTCCTACTCCCAATGTGTATCGCAACGCCGCAGGTGAACCCGGTCATGAATATTGGCAGCAGCAAGTAGATTACCAAATCAAGGCAAAATTAGATGAACAAAAGCGTCGAATTGAAGCCAGTGAACAAATCACTTACCACAACAATTCACCGGATACGTTAAAGTATTTGTGGATGCAATTAGAGCAGAATAAATTTCGCAACGACTCAATGTCGGCCATGACCACCACCTTTGGTGGTATTGGTAACCGTGGTCCAGCAACGGCATCTGCATCATCTGATAAACCCGCACAGCTTAGCTTAGGTGCACTGCGTCGCCAGCAATTTACCGATGACCACGACTTAGGCTTTGATATTCAGTCAGTGACCGACAGCAACGGTAACAAGCTCAAATTCACAATAGTGGGTACCAACATGCGTATCGACTTACCTCGTCACCTGAAGCCGGGTAAAAAAACCGTATTCAATATTGATTACGCGTTTAATATTGTCGAAGAAGATGCCGTAACAGCACGTTCAGGTTATGAACATTTCCCTGATGATGAGCGTGAAGGCGGAAATGATATTTTCTTATTAGCCCAATGGTTCCCGCGTTTACATGCTTATACCGATTACGAAGCGTGGACTAACCGAGAGTTCATTGGTCGAGGTGAATTTACCTTGGAGTTTGGTAACTACGAGGTGGAACTGACCGTACCTGCGGATCATATTGTCAGCGCCACTGGCGAGTTACAAAACCCCAAAAATGTACTCACATCTACCCAACGCAAACGTTTAAAGCAAGCTGAAGATGCAGAGCGTATCGTTTTCGTGGTGACGGCTGAAGAAGCGCTAGAAAACGAGAAAGAAGGCACAGACGCAACAAAAACATGGAAATTCAGTGCTAACAATGTACGTGATTTCGCATGGGCTTCGTCACGCAAATTCATGTGGGATGCCCGTGGCCACCAGCAAGGTGGAGATGATCAACCTTTAGTCATGGCGATGTCGTTTTACCCTAAAGAAGGCGGCAAATTATGGGAAAAGTATTCCACTGAATCAATCATCCAAACCTTAGAAGTATATTCTCGTTTTTCCTTTGATTATCCGTACCCCGTTGCACAATCAGTGAATGGTCCTGTAGGTGGAATGGAATATCCGATGATCACCTTTAACGGTCCTCGTACTGAATTGCAAAAAGATGGTAGCCGCACTTATTCGCAAGCAGAAAAGCGTTTTTTAATTAGTGTAGTTATTCACGAAATTGGGCACATCTATTTTCCAATGATAGTCAATTCAGACGAACGTCAATGGACTTGGATGGACGAAGGTTTAAACAGCTTTTTAGACGGTGTAGCCGGTCGTGAATGGGATCCTAGTATTCCTTGGGGTGTTGAACCAAGAGATGTTGTGGATTACATGAAGTCATCAAATCAAGTACCCATTATGACTCAATCAGACAGCGTTTTACGACTAGGTCCTAATGCTTATACAAAGCCTGCCGCAGCCCTCAATATTCTGCGCGAAACTATCCTAGGCCGTGAATTATTCGACTTTGCATTTAAAGAGTATGCGCAACGTTGGAAGTATAAGCGCCCTACACCATCAGACTTTTTCCGCACTATGGAAGAAGCCTCTGGGGTTGATCTAGATTGGTTCTGGCGTGGTTGGTTTTACAGTACAGACCATGTTGATATCTCCATAGATAAAATCTATAAACTACGTTTAGACACCCATGATCCAGATATCGATTTTGCTCGTCAGCGCCAAGAAGAGTTGGATAAACCTGAATCGTTAACGGACATCCGTAACAAAGCGGAAGGACGCAAACTTTGGATTGAGCGTTTCCCTGATATTACCGATTTTTATGACGAGAATGATCGTTTCACGGTAACCAACAAAGAACGCAATGCTTATCAGAAGTTCTTAAGCAAACTCAAACCATGGGAAAAAACAGCCTTAGAACGCGCTGTGAAAGAAGACAAAAACTACTATGTATTGGACTTTTCCAATAAAGGTGGTCTAGTCATGCCAATTATACTGGAGCTAACTTTTGCCGATGGCAGTGTTGAAAACCAGTATATTCCAGCAGAAATCTGGCGTCGTACCCCTAAAGCGGTTAGCAAACTGATTATCACTGACAAAGACAAAGAGCTAGTTAGTGTGACTGTTGACCCCCATTGGGAAACAGCTGACGTGGATGTAAGCAACAACCATTATCCACCTAAAATTATTCCGTCGCGGATTGAAGCTTACAAGACCAAAAAGCGTAGCGGCAAGGTTTATCGGGACATTATGCAAGATATAAAAACCGAACTAAAAACCTATGATGAAGACGATATTGAAGAAGACGACAATAATTGAGCATGAATAATTTCATCAAACTAGCTTTAGGGGCGCTGTTGTTAACAGCGTTTTCCCTAAGTGCACATCAACAAAAAACCTCGATAAGCACAGTGTTGTTTAATCCGCGCACTGAGAATATTGAAATCATGCACCGCTTTAGGGTTCATGATGCCGAGCATGCGGTAAAAGAAATATTTGGTAAAGACGCGGATATACTCGATTCAGAAAAGACGCAAAATGAGTTTAGCGACTATGTAAGCAAACGCTTTTACTTGTTTGATAGTCAGCAAAAAGCCTTGCCTCTAAAAGTGGTTGGTCATGAAATAGAGGGGAAGTTTTTCTGGGTTTATCAGGAAACCACACAGCCTGCTAAGTTAGAGAATCTGAGTATACGTCATGATGCCTTACGCGATTTATGGCCACAACAAGTCAACACGATTAATGTTGAAGGTAAAGGCGAACTGCAAACTCTGACCTTTGCAGACTCAGTGGAATTATTAAAAGTCAGCTTCCATTAAACTTTTCAATCAGCAGTAATAGACGTTTTTTAGAGTTCAGAAAACACTAAGCTGATATTGCTCTATTAACAAGCCCGTAAATATCTATTTTACGGGCTTTTTTATTTACTTCTTCAAGACCAATCACCTTGCATGTTGACTGTGAATATTTTGCAAAGGTATTGAATCTAGTTCACAAAATTAAATTCGAAAAATCAAATTTCATCTTAAATTCATAAGGTTACAAGTTGGTAAAGGTTTTGCACCTACAGCTTCGTTGAATTAAAAAGAGGAAATATCATGTCGAACACAGTAAAAACAATTAATCCCTTTACTGAGCAGGTACTAGACGAGTTCCAACTTTTGAGCTTAGAAGAAGCAAATGCAGCCGTAGATAAAAGCCATGAGGCATTTTTATCTTGGCGAAAAACACCTAAAGATCAACGTGCGGAACTGGTATTAAGCTTGGCCAGCACAATTCGCGAAAATAAAAGTGAATTGCTCAGATTAATGACCGCAGAAATGGGCAAAGTGCGCGCCCAGGGTGAACAAGAAATTGAACTTTGTGCAGGGATTTGTGAATACACTGCCACCGAAGCGATAAAAGCTCTGGAAGACGAAGAGCGGGAAATTGAAGGTGGCAAGGCGATAATCAGCTACCAACCTATAGGTGTTATTTTAGGTATTCAGCCATGGAATTTTCCCCTATATCAGGTCATTAGATACAGCATCAGCAACATTATGGCCGGCAACACCACAGTGATGAAACATGCTTCCAATGTATTTGGCATGGCTGTAGAAATTCAAAAGATGTACGAAAAAGCAGGCTTTCCAAAAAACGTTTATCAATCTCTCATCATCAAAGGGTCTATGGCAACCCAGCTTATTGAACACAGCAAAGTACGTGGTGTTACTTTTACAGGCAGTGACGGTGTAGGTAAAAAAGTAGCTGAAACAGCAGGTAAACATTCAAAGAAAACCGTCTTGGAACTAGGTAGTAACGATGCATATGTGATACTTGATGATGCCAATATTGAAACCGCGGTGCAAGCCTGTGTTCAGGGTCGAATAGTCAACAATGGGGAAACCTGTGTAGCCGCCAAACGTTTCGTTGTTACAGAAGCGAAATATGACGAATTCAAACAAGCCTTCGTTGACCAACTTAAAAATATGAAAATGGGTGATCCTAACGATAAAGAAACAGATTTAGGCCCTATGGCACGAGAAGATTTGCGAGACGAATTACATGAGCAAGTTAAAACGTCCATTGATAAAGGGGCAAAAGTTTTGATAGGTTGCGAAATCCCAGATATGACGGGTTATTTTTACCCACCGTCAGTTCTTGAGAACGTAACATCAGGTATGCCCGCATACGACGACGAATTATTTGGTCCAGTCGCAGCGCTAATCAAAGTCAAAGATAACAAAGAAGCAATGGAAGTTGCCAATGACTCCAGATATGGCTTAGGCGGCGGTATCTTCTCAGCAGATGAAGACAAAGCGGTAAAACTAGCCGTTGAAGAATTTGATACCGGTATGGTTAATATCAACGGTTATGGATTAGCACAGCCCAATTTGCCTTTTGGTGGCGTGAAATCCAGTGGTTATGGCAGAGAACATGGTGGGTTTGGCATAACCGAATTCGTGAATATTAAATCGGTCGTAATCAATCAACAATAGAACCTAGTCACCTAAACTGCGGATTGAATGTAAAATCCATTGAAATCCAAAAGAGTCGATATTTCATCGGCTCTTTTTTTATGCAACTAGATTGTTAAGACAAAGAAAGGCAATCGTAGGATAGTAAAGGTGAGACGCCCTTCGTCTTGCAAAGAAGTTAAAACAAAGGTGACTGATGATTAGCGGTTTTATCGATTAAAACTAAGCTAAAACTCGAAAGTAGGAATCAAAATTAAGCTGATGAGGGACGCTAAGCTGAAGTTAAGTGTGGTCGACATTGGCAATTGCCTTTTCCAAATTGGATAGCAATAGAAGCCAATGCCGACCTAATCTGAACGATTATTTAAACATTAATTTTGGTGAGTACCGCGCACTGGATAATTTTTGTTGAGTGCAAACTCAAGTCCACTAACGAACTGTTCCAGATCTGGACGAATGAAAGGTGCATTTGCAATCTCAATCATCACGGTTTCACCTTTTGGATTGACTACAAACAAGCCAGGCTCTGGAAAAGCATGGTCGGTTTCAGAGTCACTCATAGGATCTGAGATGTATAATCCCAGTGCATGCATTTGAGTTAAGGTTAAACCAGTTACAACCGGAAAGTTAACATCTAATCCTTTATCTTTCATCTTGTCTAATTGCTCTGGTGTATCAGCAGAAACGGCAACTACGTCGATGTTCAAAGATTTTAGTTTTGCTGTATATTCGGTAAGTGAATTTAGATATTTGAGGCAAATCGGACAATGATACCCGCGGTAAACAACAACCAAAGACCACTTGCCTTTATCCTCACCAAGGTGTGCTGCATCCGAAAGACTTGCTAAATTGCCGTTAGTATCTGTGATTTGTATTGTTGGAAATTTTTCGCCTGCTAAAAGTTTAGTATTCTTCATTCTATACCTCCATAAAAACGGTTAGCTCAACAGTGTCCTGTATTATTATTCTGTTTAACCAACCTAACCTAAATAATGATTTGTTTACGGTTTGTATGTAGCAAACTTCTTACCAGCTAAACTAAGTGGCTGTTTTAACACTAAAAACATAGATTAATCCATACATGAGCGGAATATTGCAGCTGGAAACTGTGAAAGAATTGCATTAGTAATTGAATCATCTTCAATTTGCTTTGTTTGCTCCCTGATTATCCTTTATACCCTGAATACTCGGTTAGGTGTCGGACGCTGTAGATTCTACCTTGTGCAAATATTCAACGTACTCTTGTACGCTATCGTTTGGCATTTGAGTTTGCATTAAGCTTATCAACAAGCGAATATTTTGGCTCAAGTCAGGATAGTCTTGCTCTGGATGACGTTGCGTCACATCTATAGCGCGTTTCAGTGAGTTGATAGCATCTATTGGTAGATTATTGCTTCGCTCAAAGTCTGAAAATTGGGTATGCAGAAAATACAGCGAGCCGTTTTTTGCGGTTACATCATATGGCGTCTTAGCATCAAAATTGTGCCATTTAGTTAGCACTAACCGGTAGATATGTTGCGCTTCGTCTTGGGCATCAGCGGCAAGATAGCGCAGGGCTAATTTATGATATTCATATAAGGTATTTGGACTGAGTTCACCGTACTTATCAGCCATGCCATCGATAGCCTCTTGCGCCAATAATATCGCCTCTTGGTGCATCGACAGATTTGACAAGGTTTCGGCTTTAAATGATTTAGTATTAATAATGTCAATGTGATTAGCACCGACAATCGCGGGCAATGTCTGTAAAGAATGATTGAGAATCTCGAGTGTTTCAGCAAAGTACCCTTCTGAGCTAAGTATCTTTGCGTTTAAGAATTGTGCTCTGTGAGTATCTTGATGCTCAAGCCCTAACATTTCGGTAGTTAGGGAAAGTAGCTCTTCTGTGTAGGGTTTACTCAAATTAAACCTATCTTTTTCAATGTAATGAAAGCTGAGTCTTTCCAGTACATATATAACCAGCGTATGTTTACTACCTAAACTTGCTTTTGCTAAAGACAAGGCTTGTTTAAAATAATCAATAGAGGCCTCATTATCACCGTAGCGTAAATAGTTGTTTCCTAGACTTGCTAAGGCCAGCACTACCATGAGGTGTTTTTCACCCAAATATTGTTTTGCATCTTCAAGCACTTGCAAATGCATATCTATCGCTTTTTCAACCTCGCCCGTATCACTGTAATAACCGCCTAAATTTAGTGTATAGCCTATCGTGTGTCGGTGGTGTTCTCCGTAAAGTGTCCGAGCCTGAGCGACAATTGATTCAAGTATCTCACCTCGCTTTTCTGGCAAATCTGCACGACTATAGGCCGAATTCAGTGCGTTGAGTGTTGAAATATGAAGTTCAATATCCTGAGCAGGGTATTGATTGTAAATTGCGTCAGCCATTTGCAACTGCTCTGTGGCTTCTTGTATCTTGCCGATTTGCCAATACATTTCGCCAATCACGTAGCGCAATTGAGCAAGTACCATGGGTTGCTGTGCGAGTTTGGTTTGCTCAGGATTACTCAGCTTTTCTTTTGCCGATTCCACCATATCAAACACAGTCACTTCATTTCCTTGTGCCCTATCGGGATCAATACCTTTAAACATTTCGGTAATAAAATCGGTGACAGCCTGTGCTTTTTGCTGTTCTGTTTGCGCGGTATCACGCTCTTGTTGCGCAATGTCACGCTGTTGTTTCACTTGTTCAGATTGATACCAAATCGCCGCGCTCGCAGTTATCAACGAAATTGATAGTCCGAATCCCATCGCCGACGCTATCGCATTGCGCTGCAAAAACAACGACGTTCTATGCATCCAACCGATAGCATGAGCTCGAACAGGATATTGATTTAAAAAACGTGCTATATCTGCTGCAAAATCCGCTGCCGAGCTATATCTGTCCTGACTTTTCCCTTGTAGGGCCTTATCTACTATCGCGTCTAGGTCTGTGCTTATAGAACTCGCTGTATTTTTGTAAAAGTCATTCTCGTTGTTTTTAGCGCGAACACTTGCACGGGTTAGTGCTTGGGATTGAATATATGCCAGCACTTCTTCTTTGCTGAGGTTTTGCTGTTGGGATACGATGCTCCCCGTCAGTATTTTATATAGCACCGCCCCCAACGAATAAATATCCGAAGAGACACTTATGGCTTCTCCTAAAATTTGCTCAGGGCTTGCATATTGGATAGTTAACAAACGAGGTCCCGAAGAATTCATTTCTCTTTGGGTTAATAAGTAGGAAATACCAAAATCCATCACTTTGGGCTCACCATCCTGATTGACTAGGATATTTTCAGGCTTAATATCACAATGCACCACTAAGTTTTGATGGGCGTATTGAATCGCTTCACATACCTTTACGAACAGTTTAAGTCGTTGTTTCACGCTCAGTCGATGCTGTTCGCAGTACTGATCAATGGGCAGGCCTTCAACATACTCCATCACTAGGAAAGGAGTGCCCGACGCGGTCGTGCCACCATCTAATAGGTGTGTTATGTTGTTATGCTCTAGATTAGCCAGTATTTGTCGCTCTTCGATAAAGCGTGTTAACAAATATTCACTGGTGGTCAAGGATTTAATGAGTTTTACGGCGACTTTCTTTTCATAGAGGTTATCGGCTCGCTCACCTATATACACCGCCCCCATACCACCTGTTTTCAGCCTTTTGGTAAGCTTGTAAACCCCCGCCATAGTGCCACTTAAATCTTGCTCAGCGTCAAACACATTTTGAGTTGCGCTCTGAACAATTTTACCAAGCCCTTGGGTTTCGTCTGCGTGCTCTAATAGACCCATTATGGCCTGTTGAATATCAATTTGGTCTGGGAAAGTTTGAGTGATGAAATCTCGTCTTGTTTCAGCGGGTAGTTCAAGTGCCTTATGAAAATATTCTTCAATAATGGGTAGATCGTTATTATCCATAAATTGTCTCTACTTGATATATTTTCGCTAAACTCGGCGAACATAAGCGGCCCAACTTGCCAATCCCAAAATTTTTTCTATGGCATTTGAGGAGACAATAAAAAGCTTTACCAATAATGCGATGAAGGTTTACGTCATCTCTTTACAAATCCACGCCTTCGAAAACTTCAATTCACGTTCCACGGTTCTGACTGAAAGTGCGTACAAATCAGCAATCTGTTGAATACTTAATCCGGCAAATGTCTCTAACTCAAGAATATTCGCCTTGCGATTATCAAGCTTCACCAGCCCCTCTAGAGCACTATTGAGAGACAGAAATTGGGTTACATCCTGTTTAGCGCTTAAAAACTCGGTGTTTAGGGTGATTTTCATGCCGTTAGCACCCCGTTTTAAGCGGCCAATGCTGCGCGCATGGTCAACTAAAATGCGACGCATTGTTCTACTGGCCAAACTATAGAAGTGTTGCCGGTCGGCAAAGCTGACATCAGCATCGAATAAGCTCAAAAAGACTTCGTTGACCAGTGCCGCGGTTTCGAGAGTGTGGCCAGGGCGTTCTTGGCGCATATGAGCTTTTGCACGCCTTTTTAGCTCTGCGTACACAATACTACTGACCTCAGACAGGGCGTTTTCATCGCCCTCCTGCCATTGGTATAGAAGCTCAGTTATATTGCCCTTGTGAAGTGCCACTGGCATATCAATTCACCCATGTGAAGAATCTATTTCCAGAAAAGCGATAACGCTTTAACCCTGTCTACTTTGTGCCCAAAAATCGCGTTAAATACAGGCAAATAGCTGTTCAAATATACTCCCATTGTTTTACGTTAAGCAAATATATCTGTGTTCTCATCGTCAAGATGTGATTCGCTTTCACTTTCCTTGCTCTCACTTTTCTGGCCGCTTTTCAAAAAAATAGATAATTAATTCATTCGTTTAAAAATATTTTGTCGTTTTCGAAATTGACTAGCGCTTATAGATATAGGACGCCTGAAAATAACCAGAGGCAAGCATCAAGCCCCTTGTTTGAAAGACTAGAAGGCAATTCGTAAACCTTATTGTAAAAGGGAGAACGCGATGACACATGTTAGAGAGTATGACAACGGTGCTAAAGATAAGACTTTTTCATTGAATGCATTGCAAAAAATCCAGCGGCTAGCGCTTAAATTTTGCTGCACAGCGTTACCACCAATAGGACTCAAAGTGGCGCTTTACCACTTCACGAATACACGCAAACGCCGCCCGTATAATTTGCTGGATTTACCGCCTCAATTGCAGTCTCGAAAAATAGCTTATCGTAATGGACACATTGTGACTCACAGTTGGGGTCATGGAGAAAAAATTGTATATCTGGTGCATGGCTGGGAGAGTAACTCAAATGTGATGAAAGCCTTTATCTCGCCTCTGATACAACAAGGATATAAGGTTGTAGCCTTCGACATGCCGGCCCATGGTCTGTCAAGCAATCAAGCTACTCACTTGGGTGATTTTTCTGCCACATTAGAGTTTGTCATTTCCATATATGGAAAACCATTTGGCATAGTGGCGCACTCGTTTGGCGGCACTGCTAGCGTCTTGTTGTTGCGTGCACAAACCCGGTTACTGCCTAGCAAGCTTTGTTTGATCGCGCCAATGAAATCCCTAGATAGCCATCTGCAAGTATTCAATACCATCACCGGATTACCCGAAGCCATTATGGATAAGCTTCTAACAAAACTGAAAAAACGATACGCGTTAGAAGCAAAAAAGACAGACATTACCCGCTTAATTCAGTCTGTGCCGGTTCCCGGTTTACTGATCCACGATAAAGATGATCGACTCATTCCCATAGAGGTAGGTGACCAACTAGCAAAGGCTTGGGATGGCTCTCGATATATAAAGACTCAAAGCCTAGGCCATCGCAATATTTTAAAAGATCCATTCGTTATTCAGCAGGTGACTGATTACATATTAGACCGTCATCGGAGCTAGCTCATCTGCAGTTTCGAATGCAAATGAGCGAACTTAAGACAAAAGATTAAAAAATTAGACAGCTCGTGTCGTTTTTGCGCACTCAGGACGCTTAGTTAAATAGCGACCGGAAATACAGCGCTGAGATAGGCATATTTATCAATTAAATTGATTGAGAGACTAAGATTATGACTTCCAACAATAATATATCTTCATATACAACACGCTACTTCGCTTGGGTCATCGAAAAGCCCAAACGGGTAATCTTAATCTCACTTATATTTATCCTCACGATGGGCTTTGGAATTAGCAAAGTGCATAAAGAATCTTCGGTAGATGCATTCGTACCACAGGATCATCCTGCTGCCTTCGCGAGAGACCGAGCTGCCGAAATATTCGGATTAGAAGATCCTATTGTAGTGGGTTTAGTTGCTGCCAAAAATAGGTCTGCGTTTACGCCTGAAAATATCGAAACACTACGCCGAATTGAGAGCAGAGCCCGTGCACTAAGTAATGTTAAAAAACATAATTTTATTAGTATCTTAAATGAAAGCGCGATACGTGGTGAACAGGGTGACCTGCTTGTTGAAGCTATTGTCCCGTCAGGCCCTTTAACCATGGATGCAGCAAAGCAAGCCTTTGTGCGCCTCAATAGTATGAGCATGATGAAAGGACTATTGGCGTCGAAAAATGGCGATACATTAACTCTAATTATCCCAGTGTATGATGCTAATCATGCCACTGAAACCTATCGTCAAGTATTGGCAATTGCGAATAGTGAATCGACCTCATCAATCACTATACATGTTACCGGCGTAGCCTCAATGAACGGACGCTTGGCGCAAATGGTCACAAGCGATACACGGTTGTTTATACCTGTCGCGGTGACAGTCGCTATGCTCATAGTTTGGTTAGCACTGCGCAATCTACGTGGGTTAATTGGCCCGTTTTACGTGATCGCTGGCTCTGCCGCTACAACAATTGGCTTTATGGGTTGGATGGGGGCGCAGTATTATTTAATCACAACCGCTTTGCCGGTAATTATCATGGCCATCGCCATTGCTGATAGTCTGCATATATCAACCCTGTTTTTGCATAAGTGTCGTACAAATTGGCACAAAACCCGTCAGCAAAATTTGCTTGATGCCCTCAATCATACTTATTTACCAATTACACTCACGACTGTCACTACTGTGGCTGGTTTCTGCGGCTTAGCGCTAGGTTCAACTATGCAGCCCATCGCTGAATTTGGCTGGATGGCTGCTCTTGGTGCAATCATGGCGTGGCTGCTAAGTATCAGCGCGTTACCTGCAATTATGGCTTTAAGCAAGCTACAGGCAAAAGAAAACCAAGTAAAAAGCCAATTTACCTTTGTTGATGCCTGTTTGAAAAATGTCACTCAACAAGCGACTCAAAAACCTGCAACCACAGCGAGTGTATTGGCAGTATTGACGTTGGTTATGGGATATTTTGCATTGCAGGCAAATTTTGATTACCAACGTCAGAATTACTTTCAAGCAAATGAACAGGTACGTATTGCAGATATCACCTTAAACGAGCGTTTATCGGGCTTGAATTTCCTAGATGTAGTGGTCTCTGGTAGCACCTCAAACGATTTGATAACACCTGATGCGATGAAAGCGATCGCGCGCTTGCAAGCACAGTTGAATGCGCAGGCATTTGTAGCAAAAACAACCTCGGTTGCTGACTATATGACACTCATGCATAACGTTCTCACCGATGAGCCGATTGGTAGTTTTCCGAGTAAGCAAAATGCCCCTGCACAATATATGTTTTTATATGAATCATCGGGCGACCCCGGCGATTTTGATGAGGAGATAGATTTAAACTATCAACACGCTCTCATCCGCGCGCAGCTGAGCACAGATCGTTTTAGTAATGTAAAAAATACCGTGCAAGACTTCCAAGAGATTACCAAACGGTGGTCATTAGAAACAGGTTTAGAAGCAAGTGTTAGCGGCAGAGTGGCAGTCAACGTTGGCTGGATGTCGCTGTTAGCAGAGTCACATTTTGTCGGGCTTGGACTGGCGATTTTATTTGTTTTTATGTCTGCTTTGATAATGTTTCGCTCATTTTTCAAAGCACTGCTGAGTTTAGTGCCGGTTATCACTGGCGTCTTGTTTACGTACGCGGCTATGGGCGCACTTAACATCGATATTGCACCAGCTACATCTATGACAGCCGCCATTTCTACCGGCCTAGGTGTCGACTTCGCCATTCACTTAATTTACAGCGTCAATCAAGCCAGACAACAAAACACATCTATAGAGGAAGCATTCTCAGGGAATTATTTAATCGTCGCCAGAGCCTGTTTATTTTCTGCTCTCGCCCTTGCCGTTGCACTTGGCGTTGTTTGTTTAAGCTCTGCGCCACCTCTGCAATGGTTTGGCGCGTTAGTTGCCATGGCAGCTTTAGGCAGTCTTATGGGCGCGATATTTGTCATCCCTGCACTTTATGCATTGTTCACAAAGCACGCCCTATTACCCAAGCTTAAAGGAGCATACTAATGAACATCATACAAAAAGTCGTCACCATAAGCCTTGTAACCTTACTACTAATGTTCAGCCAAGGAGTAAAAGCCAATCCGCAAATGAGTGGCTTAGAGCTTGCTGAAAAAGTGGCTAATCGCTCGTCAAATAAAAGCAGAGTAGGGTTCATGCATTTTACTATGCGTAACAATGCAGGTTCTGAGCGCAAACGCTCAGCCTTGGTAGTCCACTCTCAAGTGCCAGAAAGAACCAAAATAGGTATTTATTTTACCGAACCTGCTGGGCTGCGTGACACTAGCTTTTTAAGTCATGACAATAGCGCGAGTCAGGACCAAAACTGGCTCTACTTACCTGCCACGGATCGAGTACGAAAGCTTCCGTCTTCGAGCCGCGGAGACTACTTCATGGGGACCGATTTGAGTTATGGCGACATTAAAGACAACTTTAAGTTTGCACTGGAAGATTGGGACTTCAGTTTAGGAGAATCGATAGTGGAAAACGGTAAGACCTATTACCAACTCAAAGGAGTCCCCAAAAACGAGCAGATAAAAGCAGAAATTGGCTACGCTAGTTTTAGCGCAAAGATTGATTCTCAAACCTGGTTTCCCATCAAGATAGAATATACGGATAGCGACAATACGCCCTTAAAGGAGGTGAATGTTGTTGCCCTCGATATTATCGATGAAACCTGGACTGCAACACATTTTACGATTGACAATTCCCAGCTCCAACATCAAACCGAAATTATCATAAGCGATATGCGGGCGGTTACTCAGGTACCTACCTACTTGCTCACTGCCGATGAGTTAGCCTATGGAGCACCACTTATGCTACTCGAAGATAAAAGTTGAGCTTCAGTATGAACAGCATTTTTTTGCGAGCAAACAATAATCTGCTTAAAGCCAGCCTGGTTATGCTGAGCATTTTTGTTTACCAGATAAATTTGGCCTTTGCGCAATCTGTTTCGAGCATAATAAAAGTCGAATACCGCTTAGGTTTAAATCTGAATGACGCTGAGCTACAACATGCGAGATTAAGTATAAGCGCTGATACACGCTATCGTATTAACCGAAACTGGAGCATATACCTTGATCTACGAGGTGAAGCAGCAGATGACGACGTTGGCTTAGGCACGGTAAATACCTACTCATCGCTTAGCAAGCCTTTGCTCGATGGTAAACATACACGTTTCGAGGTAGACCGTGCATTTGTGCAATGGCGCGAGCGTGCTCATACGCTTACTCTGGGTAAGCAAGTTACTCCTTGGGGAGTGTTAGATGGTATTCAAATTACCGATCGCTTTGACCCAGTGCGGCGCCGCGATTTTGTGCTGACCGATGTTAGACCCGAACGCATTGCTCGGTGGGGAGCTCGCTGGCGCAATACTCTGGGGAAATTTAAACTAGATGCTTCATTTGCCTTGGATGGCACAGTTTCCCAGCAGGCAGAAATCAACAGGCTATTTTTTACTCATTCGACTCGCTTTACGGGAGGCATAAATCTATCCTCGACACCGATTGCGATGATCGCTGAACAGCGCAATACCAGCCTCGAGCAATCCACTTTCGGAATGCGTGCTTCTCGTCCACTTGGCTCTGGCGAGCTTTCGTTGTTGACGTTTCGAGGACCGGATACAGATCCCCTTCTAACTTTAGTACAGCAACCATTAATTAATCAGCCCGCAAGGGTTGCCCTAACATATCAGCGAAGAACCCTTTACGGCGCAACCTATGATCTAAGTCTGGGAGAAACGGTGCTACGCGGTGAAATTGCCTACATTCCTGATCAATCTATCAATATTATTAGCGAAATTCCGCTGCAATCTGCACGGGCAAAACGCCTGTTAGCAGGCGTAGGGCTTGATTGGAACGCACCCGCTCAGTGGTTTGTTAATGGGCAGCTTGCTATCGATTATGTAAATGGCGAAGACTTCAGTTTAGTGCGCCCAGCAACCGATATCATCTTGACCTTACGGGCGCAACGTACCTTTATAAATGGTCGTTTGCTCTTTAAGGGGGAATTAATTGGCACCCTTAATGAAAAAGACGGGGTATTGCGGCCTGAGCTAGCATACGATTATTCTGACAGACTCAAACTCCGTTCAGGTATCGACTACTTATTTGGTGATGAAAACAGTCAATTTGGCCAATTTAGAGACAATTCAAGATTTTGGTTTGCAGCAACTTATACCTTTTGAAACTGCAGTCTTAAAAAACCGAAACCAAGACCCTATTGTGCAGCTGAGCGTAGTGGTGTATTGATTAAAATTTATGCCGTATTTATATATTAGTCACCTCCTTAAAAACAACCCCAAATGAGAATCATTATCAAAAACAATTGCTTTTGCTACTTTGACTGACTTATAGTGAGTAGCCGCCTTTCGTTGTTGTCAGCAAATTAATTTAGTTCCTGTACGTGGCTTTAGCTATATTTTTTAGGGTTTATTTACATTGCTAAATGTATGTTTAGGGAGATATTTTTGAATTCATATAAATTTTATTGGTGCTGTCTTTTGCTCTGTTTTAGCGTATTTCCATCGACCGCAAAACAGGTTGTGAATGTGGTTGTAGATCAAGTTAAACCTCAGCAGCTCACACCTATAGTCACCCTAACAGGCTCATTAAAAGCACAGCGTCATGCTAACCTTTCAGTGTTAACCGATGGAATTGTCACCCATATTTACGCTGAAACTGGTGAAAAAGTGCAGCAAGGTGAAGCGTTACTTAACTTAGATTCAGCTCTAGTAAAAGCACAATTACAAGCAAATAAAGCCGCATTGGCGCGAGAGCAAGTGGCCGTTGATAATGCCCAACGACGCTTTACCGAGGCACAGTCTTTATTCGACAAAAAGTTATTTGCGCAAACCGAACTTGCTGACCGTGAAACAGCATTAAACAGTGCTAAAGCAAGTTTACTCGAAGCTCAGGCAAATCAGTTTTATCAACAGCAACTATTAAATCACCACCAATTATTAGCCCCTTTTAACGGCATTATCGCCGAACGTATGGTTGATGTGGGTGAATGGGTAACCCGAGGTCAAAGTGTTTTTGAACTGGTTAGCAATGAACAATTGTGGCTTGATTTATACATGCCGCAAGAACATTTTAATGGGGTTGATGTGAATAGTACGGTTAAGGTGTATTTATCATCAAAACCCGAAAAAACTTTTAGCGCAACAGTGGTAACGAAGGTGCCTGTAGTGAACACCAATAATCGCAGTTTTTTACTGCGCTTAGCGCTAGATAACGCTTCTGACCTGCAGGTGGGTTTATCAGCAAGTGCAGATATTCCACTAGTTCAAAGCGCGCAAGAAAGTGTGGTGATTGAGCGAGACGCCTTATTACGTCACCCGGACGGTGGTTTTAGCGTATTTATAGAACATGATGGAGTTGCACACAGACAGAGTGTCAAAATAGGCGCTCGAATGAACGGCAAGGTTGAAATTACACAAGGGTTGAAAGCGGAACAATGGGTGGTCACCCAAGGTAATGAGTTGCTTCAAGATGGACAATCGGTAAATGTAGTGTCTAGATTGGGAGAGAAATAATGTTACAGGGCGCCGTTAAACACGGGGTTTTAGTCGCTGTAACCGTGATGATTTTTTGTATCTTAGGGATTGTTGCCGCATTTAAAATTCCGGTTCAAATGATCCCCGATCTCGATGTTCGTACCATCACTGTGGTTACTCAATGGGCTGGTGCTACTCCGCAAGATGTAGAAAATGAAATACTTATCGAGCAAGAGCGTTATTTACGTTCGCTACCTAACTTAAAACGCATGTCGAGCTACGCGACAACGGGTGAAGCCGAGGTTGAATTAGAGTTTCCATTTGGCGCGGATGTTAATGAAGCTCTGATCAATGTCAGTAACGCGTTAGCGCAAGTGCCTAACTACCCGGAAAACGTAGACCAACCCGTTCTGTATAGCAGCTCTTTCTCGTCAAACGCCTTTATGTTTTTCACTTTAAAGCCTTTAGCCGGCAATCCGCTGCAAATAGATATTGATATGTTACGGGATTTTGCCCAAGACAATGTCCGCCCTCAAATGGAGCGTGTTACCGGAATATCCAAAGTAGATGTGCGTGGGGGCGCTTTATATCAAGTACAAATACTTGTTGACCAACAAAAGCTTGCCAGTAGAAATATCAGTTTAATCAATGTCCGAGATGCAATTCGAAGTCGAAATTTAGATGCCTCTGCCGGTGATATTGATAGCGGTAAGCGACGGTATTTATTGCGCATGGTTGGGCGCTTTCAATCGGCACAAGAGCTTGAAGAATTAGTAATTGAACAGCAGCAGGGGAACACCGTAAAACTAAAAGATGTTGCCACTGTGAAACTTGATCATTATGAGTTACGTAATATCGATTATAACGATGGTGAACGCAGCCTAATGCTATCTGTGCGCCGTGAAAGTGGCTCAAACGTTATGGCTATCAAAGATCAGTTGATGCAAGTCGTGGAAAGACTGAATCGTGATTTATTGGAAACCAATGGATTGCAACTAACCTTATTGAGTGATGACGTTCGATATGTAAAAAGCTCGGTTAAAAATGTATGGACCAACCTCGCGTTAGGGGCGTTATTGGCAACGTTGGTGATGTTTGCGTTTTTAAAAAGCCCCCGCTCTACTCTAATCGGAGTAATGGGCGTACCTATTTGTACCATTGCCGCCTTTTTAGGTTTGTTATTGTTTGATCGAACCATCAATGTCATTTCATTAGCAGGTGTCGCCTTTGCCATAGGTATGACAGTTGATAATACCATTGTGGTACTGGAAAACATTGAACAAGCTAAACGTCGAGGGTTATCAAAACTGCAAGCGGCAATGACAGGTGTGCAAGAAGTTTGGCCAGCGGTATTAGCTTCCACATTAACCACTGTATTAGTTTTTGCCCCCATTTTATTTATTGTACAAGAAGCAGGACAACTCTATTCAGATGTTGCCATTGCTATTTCAGCGGCGATTATTGCCTCTATGTTAGTAGCATTATTTGTGGTTCCAGCGGCGTCAGCTAAATTTGCTACACAAGAGTCGAAAACCTCTATCATGGCTGCTCCTATGGGTTTACCCCGTTTCATTTCTCGCTTTCTGGCATCTAAGGGACAGCGCTTAATTTGCGTGGCACTGGCAGTGGTGGGCTTGCTCGGTGGCGCATGGCTGTTGATGCCTGAGGCTGAATATTTGCCCGAGGGAGAAGAGCCCAAAGCATTTTCCATGATGATTGCACCGCCAGGGTATAACTTGAGTCATATGCAAAAAATTGGTGATGAGCTATTAACCTATTTTAATGCACATTTAAACGCACCGAAAAGTGACTTTGAGCAAGGAAAAACCAATTTACCTTCCTTAAAGTATTACTCTATGTCGATAGGTGTGGGCAATATTTGGTTTTTAAGTGAACCCAATGATCCTGCCTATATTGATGAAATGATGGCAGCAATAACTGACAAGTTCAAAAGTTATCCGGGCATGCGCGCATTTTCCTCTCGTGGTTCGATAATCTCCAGTAACGATGGCGGCACGCGCGCCGTTGCGCTAGATATTAGTGGCACTGAACAAGTTGATTTATATCGCGCCGCCGATGCCATCTATCGCTTAGCAAGCGAAGTATTTGATAACCCACAAATTGACTCTGAACCTTCATCGTTAACCCTCGACCAGCCTTTAATTGAAATTCAGCCGCGTTGGCAGCGTCTTGCTGAAGTTGATATGTCGGCCGATGAATTAGGTTATACAGTGGCAGCATTAAGTGATGGTGCCTATGTTGATGAACTGATTTTAGACGACGATAAAGTGGATATTTTTATATTTTCAGAAGCAGGTAATCAGCAATCGCTAGCTGGTTTAGAGCAAGCACCAGTGGTGACTAAGCAGGGAATATTACCGTTAAACGCATTGGCAAATCTAAACGAAAAAGCAGACAGTGATAGTCTCCGTCGCATAGATGGCCGTCGTACCGTAACGGTTTATATTATTCCGCCGCGAGATATCGCTCTTGAACGGGCCCAACAATTAGTGCGAGAACAACTGTTACCGCAACTACAACAACAAGGCGATTTGCGGCCCGGTGTGAATATTAGTATAGGTGGTGCCGCTGATCAGCTTGAAAAAACACGTGACGCATTGAGCAGTAATTTTATTGTCGCGTTGGCTCTGTGTTATTTGCTGCTAGTGGCTATTTTTAAACATTGGGGGCAACCTTTATTTATTATGGCTACCGTGCCATTGGGAATGGCCGGCGGCTTACTTGGCTTAGTGATGACCAATGGAATTGGTTCATTGACCGGCGGTTTTCATCAACCCTTTGATATGATCACTATGTTAGGTTTCTTAATTTTATTAGGCACTGTGGTCAATAACCCTATTTTAATTGTTGATCAGAGTCGTCGAAATTTATCAGCAGGGCTTAAACCTTATCAGGCCGTAATTGGTGCACTGGAAACAAGACTAAAGCCGATTATCATGTCGACTATGACAACCCTTTGTGGATTAGCGCCTTTAGTATTTATTCCTGGAGAAGGCTCTGAGTTGTATCGCGGTGTGGGAATCATTGTGTTAGGCGGTATTACGGTCTCTACGCTTATTAGCTTAACGGTATTACCCGCCTTGTTATTAACCTTCTATAAAGAAGATTAGCTTTTGTTGTTTTAGCCAAAGAATAAGGCGCTGAGTGTTAACCCAGCGCCTTGTTAATACTTAAAGGGCGTTAACAAAAGCCGTTACTGTGTTTGTCAGCTCTTGGTCTTTTTCAGTACTTAATTTTCCATCTACATAGTGCTCATAAAAGCTACCTAGGCTAAACGAACCTTTAACATCCGCTCCCCAAAACGGTAATAATTGCGCTAATGTTTGAATGTTAGTTGCGCCACCTCTAGGTCCTGGTGAAGTGCTAAGTAACAATACCGGCTTATTGGTCGCAAACATTGGATTTTGTAAATCACCTAAACGGGAAACCCAATCAATTAAATTTTTAAACTCTGCAGGTATTGACCCGTTATGTTCTGGAGAAGAAATAATAAAAGCATCATATTCAGCGAACAGCGCTCGTACTTGCTTAGCCGTTTCTGGATAACCTTCACCTTGCTCTCGATCTAAACTAAAAAAAGGCATTGGATAGTCTCGAATATCCAGCATAGCAACTTCATGCCCTTCGATTTTGCTCGACGCCAACTCTAATAACGTTCGGTTAATTGAGTTTTTACTGTTACTTGCTGATACGGTAAGTATTTTTTTCATGGTTTCAAAGTCCTAAATTGTATTCGGTTGATTGTTAAATGAGAGGTAACTTTTGGCTGTTCTCAAAGCAGATTTAATCTTCGTTAGATTAAGTGCTGTTAATTAGCCTTATTTAAATAAATCAGTGATAAATGCACTTCATCACTTAGCGCAGTAAAATCTAAGTTTTCATCACGAATTAAATCGCCATCTTTTACTTCAATCCCATTTAAGATCCCTTCACCACCGGTGACATAAGCCATGAACGCCCCTTCATGGGTGACATTCTTATGTTTACTTAGTAAACCAATTTCAATAATAGTCTGGCTATCCAGTGTGACGTTTTGCGATTTATCACCACCATAAACAGGGGTCATTTCATCTTTTTTAAGATCATAAAATTTGTAACTTGCCGGTTCGCCGCTCGTTTCAGGTAAAGCCCATATTTGCAGCATTCTGTTTTCAGAATTATCTGGATTGACTTCATTGTGAACAAAACCTTCTCCACCAGCACGTTGAGCTTGTACTTGATTGGCTTGCATAGACTTGCCGTTTTGCAAAGAGCCTTGGTGCTCTATTCGGCCTTCTAACATGACCGTAATAACATCAAGCTCCTTATGGGGATGCATGCGAGTTTCACCTTTAGGTAAAAAGCGCGCATCAGCCAAATAAACAAAGCTACCCAGTCCATTCCATATATCGTTTTGTCCGCCAACTTTATTATCAACAACCAAACGGGTTTCTCTTAATCCTGCAAACCCACCTCGGTGTAATGCGTCTCTATGTAATAATTCCATTCTAATTTCCTCTGTCTGTAACTAGTTGATAATACAAATCAACTTAATGTTTTGTTTTTTCGAACTGTAAAGCTATTCTATAACGGTAATGAACAATTAAAAATAAAGTAAAATTGACAAATATGTTCGAATTTACTGAACAATAAGATTCATAGGTGGACGAGTGAAATTATCTTTAGAGGCGTGTGAAGTGTTAGATGCAATAGATAGCAAAGGCAGCTTTGCCGCCGCAGCAGCAGCTTTATATCGCGTGCCATCGACAATTACATATACCGTACAAAAATTAGAAGAAGACTTGGGGATCATAATCTATCGCCGAGAAGGTCGAAGATCCATATTAACACCTGCAGGAAAGGTGCTGCTCGAACAAGGCCGAGAATTACTGAAAGCTGCTCAAAGTATTGTAGAAACAGCCAAGCAAGTAGACAGCGGTTGGGAATCTCACATCAATATAGCAGTGGATACGATTTATGATATTGATGAGTTATACAACCTAATTGAAGAGTTTTATAAGCTTAAAACCGGTGTCGAAGTTAATATCACTGAAGAAGTATTAGCCGGAAATTGGGAAGCCGTTGTCGAAAATAGAGCTGACCTAGTTATCGGTGCACCTTATCCTGGAATAAGCACTCAAGGGATTAATTTTGAAGAAATTGGCGTAGTAGATTGGCAATTTGTGGTAAGTAAAGAACACCCTTTACTTGAATACGACTTACCTTTAACAGAAGAAGATACCAAACCATTTCATTCCATTATTATTAAAGATTCGTCTATAAGATCCCCCGCAATTTCCCATAGGATATTTGAAAAACAAAGCGTTTTACGCGTAGCTTCGTTAGAGCAAAAGATATCAGCTCAAATTAGAGGACTGGGCATCGGTTTTTTACCCACACACCGAATTATTAAGCAACTGGAAGCGGGCGAGTTAGTTTCCCTACCAATCGCTAAAGATGCACCGGTAACGCCCGTATTCATGGGTTGGAAAATAAATAACAAAGGTAGGGCAATAAGGTGGTTCATCGATAAATTCCGAGACTGTCATAAATAATGTTCAATTAGAACATCACCTACAATAATCTACAGGCCTATGCACGACGTCGACGTTATACTCGGGAGCGCCAAAAGGTGAACGAAAAAGCAACTAGCGAAACCTAACCCCCACCACCGACGATCTCTAAACAAAGCCATGGTCCAAGGGGCCCTGTGTAGTCGAGGGAGTGACGAAGCAATAAAGGTAATCAGGAATAAAGGATAAGACGCTCTTGCGGTATAACGTGCAGCGAGTTGCCAGCTCTCTTGCAGGCCGGCTCCTACTAACAAGCCCGCAGCCACAGCTGCTACCCCAGCAAATAGTCCCAGCCACAGTGCCCATACCTTTTTCATAAGTTGTCTTTCCTTATCTGGCGAAAAGCATCTCTGCCTAGCGCCCAACATTCACAACACTGACCTAAAATCATTTAGACTTAAAAATTTTGCTGATCCAAACTGTGACTGCGTTTGGCATAGGAAGATAGAGAGTAATACACCGTCCTAGCCCAAGCAATCAGTCTTACTTTTATTGACCTTAGACCTTAGCTAGTAAAAATCAATTATCTTGATTGGCAGAATTGCTTCGTTCGCTTTTAAAATAATATCTCCAACATAAAGTTTCGTATAATTTGAGCATTGCAGTGTAAATATCGTCTCGTTTTGAAAACATACTTTTACGCTTTCAAAAAGAGCAGCTCAAAAACCTAAATGGTCTATTCGATAATAACTAAGCTTTATTTTGTAAAGGTCAACTTTCCGTTAAACCAATTTCGCACTCTAAAATGCCTCTTTGTATTATCCCCTCCTGTACAAATTAATGACTCAGAATTACAAATTGATAATGGCTTCTGACTTTCGGAATTCTTAGCGGTGTGAATAAGTGTGACAATAATTCGGTCTACAGTTTGCAGTAGTTTATATATTGTTCAGTAAGATGAAAATGACTGTCAACATTCTTTACAAATTCTAACTTCATTGACGGCTAAGTCCCTGTAAAGTCGCTTAATTTGCGGATCTAGAGTTTCGGCATAATAGTTGCTTTAACGGCTCGGCCTTAGGGGCAAACTTTAGGATTAATTCAAAAAGGAATAGAAATAATGTCAATGTCTAAAATATCTCTTGCTTTGATCGCTTCTGGTATTGCATCCAGCGCTTTCGCCTCACCAATCATTATGGAAGGTGATTTTGTTCGAACGGCAGTAAGCGATAACGGTACCTTAGGTGCTGGTGGTTCAACCTCTCCTGGCATCCTGCATGATGCAACTGGAACAGCTACATGGTCGAATGATGACTACCTGACCCCAGGAACGCCAATGGAAGGTTTCTACATTAGCTCAACTGAAACAGGAATCGACGGTAACAATAACTCAAACGGATATGGCTCGTCTGGTTCTGGCATTACTGCGTCTTCTATGACCGATACTTCGGGTACAAGTGGTTATGATCAATCAGTTAATTGGACTGGATTTTTAGATACCTTCTACACAGTTGAAACTGACACATACTACAACGATAGTTTTGAACGTATCTCTATGACTACAACGATTACTGCCCTTCAAGATCTAACCGACGTTGAGTTTTTACGAGTTCTTGATCCTGATCCAGATGTTTACACCTTTAGTTCTTACCATACCGAAAATGGTCGTGGTGACGCAAGTAACGGTCATGCTAACGAAGATTGGGTTCACGCTGAAGGTACAAGCACAGGTTTAACCATTGGTTTATACTCTGATTCCGATGTAGCACATAACACTGGTGTCTCAAGCGGTTGGTCTACAGATCCTAGCTTCTACCTAAGTGGTGCGGATAACGGCAACGGCGATTACACCATTGGTATAGCTTTTTCTTTAGGCGATTTGATGGCAGATGAATCAAAGTCATTCACCTATCACTACATCATGGGTGATAGCTTAGATAACGTTGACATCCCAGTTGACAATCCTGTTGACGTTCCAGAGCCAGTATCAATTGCATTGCTAGGTTTAGGTCTGGTAGGTATGGGCGCAGGCCGTCGTCGTTTGAAAAAGTAATTTAACGACATCTAACTAACAACAAAGGTCAGCCATTGCTGACCTTTTTGCATTCTATCAATACTGCTTACCCTACTAGTCACGCATCTTCAACTATCAAAACTACAAACCTGCGGGGCAGATATGTTGAAACCGTCTGTTTAAGCAATAAAGCCATTGAATTAAAACTTCAAACTTTACGCAATAGCCTCTGTGTGAATCAGCATAATGAGACCAGAAAAGTTAATTATCATGGGTAGAGGTAAAACAACATACTCTCACCTTTACGTATTCGTGGTTTAGAGCATTCCTGATTTTCCCTTTAACAACATCATTCTTGAGAATTTCCATAGCTCTCGATAGCACATCATTGTGCATGAAATTGAAATTCAAACCTGTCACCAATTGCATATCGCTAAGGAAACCGTCTAATTCATCATTTTCAAAAAGAGCATTTGGCCAACGTAGGTGATACTTGCAATCAAAAGGATCGTTAAAAGCTTCAGGTTGGCTATGGTAAAGCCATCCATCTCTCAACATCAAAGCGTGTCTTTCCTTATGCTCAGGTGAATATGATGAATATCAGTAAAGAGCATCTAAGCCAGCTTGATAAGCAGTTAAATGGGTACGAGCGATTTCTAGGAATAACGGGGCCATGCTTCACTAATTTAGAGGCTTTTAGGTATCAGCTTTCAAAAATTGACCAAAAATAACACAGGTTTTTTGTTAAAAAATAAGGGGATCTTACATAATGCTGCTCATATAGTGTTTATCAATTTGTTTGATTGAATTAGTTGCATGGGAACCAAGTGATATTCCACTTTTTAATCCTAACAACTCACGACTAAAGCCAACCAACTGAATTTTAAAAAGTCACTAATTTATTGGCTCTGTCCACAAAAACCTGTGCGCCCAATTCGACCATCTTCTGCCCTATGTCCCACTTGTATAAGTATATGGCCCAGATGTGTATGTGAATGGCTCAGGATTACAACCAGATGTCCCAGTGCTATAACATTGACTTCGCGACTCTCTGACTTTGCTTGCTCATTACCCATGAACTAATTGTCGTAGAAATTTTTTTATATAAATCTTCTTCTACTATAGGAGAAAGCCTATAGGTTGGCATTATCGCCCTTACTTTCAGATTGTTTATTTACTGAAAGAGAAGCTTGTTCAAATTTATCCATGACATTATGATTTGACAATTCGCCCGCAGCTAGCTGTTCAAAACCTTTAGCTACTTCTTGTTTCATTTAATATTCACAGCGTTATATCAGTTTTCAAAGCAGTTCTAGCTCAGAAGTATATTTTTCCAAATAATTAGTTAGCTTTAGCCACCATGGCAGACAAACGTTAGATACTAAAAGCCTTCTCAATGGACGGCTTTTAGCCAATAGCTGAGATTACCCTTTGCAATACCATGATGATATTTAGTGTAATACTAACCGACATTTATTGCTCGTTTGTGGGGCTGGTTTAAGCTGTGAGTTCAACTGATCAATGCAAAGTTCTTTAATCATTATTTGATGCGCAATGCGCAAGTTAGCAGTTGTGAAATTCAATATTCAGTCACAGGTAAAAACAGCGTTTTTTTGTTTAAGGATCGAGATAAATATATACCTGAAGAGGTCGTTATCTAAGTTCAAGTTTAATGGGTAAAATTACAGTATAGGTTTGTAACATCCAATTCAATTAACCAACTTTTCTCACTATAGATATTGACTGCAATTCACCTTCGTTATTCGGATGAAAGTTGAGCTAAGCCTTCTAAAATAGGGCAGTCAGAGTTATCATTACCATCACATTTATCCGCTAGTTTCTGTAGCACTTCTTTCATTTTCTCAAGCTCACGTATCTTTTCATTAATCTCGTGTAAATGATTCAGTGCAAGTTGTTTCACGTTACGACTTTCTCTGTCAGTATCGAGCCAGAACTTGAGTAGTGACTGAATTTCAGCCATGGAGAAGTCTAACTTTCTCGCACGACGGATAAACCCCAATTGTTGAATGTGTGCTTGATTATATAGTCGGTAGCCGGCATCTGTGCGACTCGTTTTTTTCAATACGCCAATTTCTTCATAATATCGAATCATTTTGGCTGACACCCCCGTTAAACTAGCGGCTTTGCCAATTGTGACAAGTTTATCCATGTTATTTCTCCTTCAGAGTCCAACGTTGCAATAACAATGCATTACTGACGACAAATAAGCTACTAAATGCCATTGCAGCACCGGCGATAATGGGGTCAAGATAACCAAAGGCTGCTAGTGGAATTCCCACAGCATTAAAGATAAAGGCCCAAAAAAGATTTTGCTGTATTTTACGATAAGTCATCCTTGCAATGATTAATGCCGTGGGTACTAGGCTTGGTTTACTCCGCATTAACGTGAAAGAAGCTGCGCTAACGGCAACATCAGTACCAGACGCCATTGCCATACCCAAATCTGCTTGGGCTAGCGCTGGGGCATCATTAATGCCATCACCAACCATGGCAACCTGATAACCTTGCGCTTGATATTCCATAATATATTTTGCTTTATCTGCTGGCAGCACCTCAGCTTTAAAATCGTCTAACTGTAATTCTGTCGCCACCGATGTTGCACTCGCTTGATTGTCACCGGTAAGCATAGCCACCTTTATACCTTGTTGTTGCAATAGCTTCACAGCTTGCAGCGTATCAGACTTCAATTTATCACTAAAACAAAACAGGCCAAGTAATGTTATTTGATCTTGTTGCTGACTAGCCAACCAAGAAACAGAAGCACCCAGTATTTCTATTTGATCAGTTGGTAGTTTTACACCTAATTCTTGCATCCAATGACTACTGCCCATCAATACTAACTTGTCAGCAATATTGCCTTTGACACCATAACCTGCGACAACCTGAAATTCATCGACAGGTATTGGTTGTGTCCCTTTGGTTAATGCCTTTTCAACCACTGCCTTGCCCAATGGGTGCTCACTATTTATTTGTAAGGAATAGGCCAACTGCAATACAGCTTCTTCACTGCCACTGATGACTGTCATCTTATTTACAACAGGTTTGCCTTGAGTCAAGGTGCCTGTTTTATCAAATACGACTAAATTGATTTCTTTTGCTTGCTCTAACGCCACTGCATCTTTAACCAATACGCCTAATCTGGCAGCAGTTCCAGTGCCTGTCATGATAGCTGCCGGAGTTGCCAAACCAAGTGCGCATGGACAAGCGATAACTAAAACGGCTACCGCATTGAGAATGCCATTGGTCCAGTCATCAAACGCTAAACCTGTCACCAATAAAGTGGTAAGTGCGACCAATAACACCACAGGAATGAAGATACTGCTGACTTTATCCACTATTGCTTGGACGGGAGCTTTTGCTCCTTGGGCTTGCTCGACTAGTTCAATGATTTTAGATAAGGTAGATTCGGTACTAACATTAGTGGCACGGATCTCCAAAATACCGTCCAAGTTAAGTGAGCCCCCCGTGACAATATCACCTTCTTTTTTACTTAACGGAATCGATTCGCCACTAATTAACGCTTCATCCAGATGACTCTGCCCCTGTAAAACCTCACCGTCAACAGGCACACTTTCGCCCGGTATTACTTTTACTTTTTCACCAGATTGCACTGATGAAGCGGCCACTTTTTGCCATTTACCTAAACGTTGCACTGTCGCCTCAACAGGTTTCAAATTTTCCAATGCTCTAAGTGCATCAGTTGTTCGGCGTTTTGCCTTGTGTTCTAAATATTTACCCAGCAGAACCAAGGTGATTACTGCGCTACTACTTTCAAAATACAAATGGGGCATGCCATGAGCGCTATCAAAGCTCCACCACAAATATAAAGATAATCCGAAGGCTGCACTGGTACCGATGGAAACAAGAAGATCCATGTTGCCCATGCCAGCTTTTAATGCCCCCCAGCCTGCACGATAAAAACGAGCGCCAAAATAGAACTGAACTGGCGTAGCTAACAACCATTGCCAAACAGGCGGTAACATCCACTGTTGCGCAAATAACATGCCGAACATCGGCAACACCAATGGCAAGGTAAGTAAGCCTGCTCCCAATACGGGCCACCAAGCTTTAGTATAAAAAGGCTGATGTTTATTGGTTTTTTGTATCACGCTGTCATTGTTTAACGGGATAAAAAGGTAACCGGCTTGTGTCACGGCTTGGGCTAATTGTTCATCGGTTACAAAGGATAAAGTCCTTACTTGTACTTGCTCGGTGGCTAAATTTACCGATGCACTGACCATACCGGTTACTTTTAGCAATGCCTGTTCGACCCGCTTCACACAAGAGGAGCAACTCATCTTTCCAATACCAAATTGCTTTACCTTTACTGGCACTTGATAACCGGCCTCAATAACAGCGGTAATTAATTCACTATGACTGGCGGTACCTTGAACCGTTGCCGTATCTGTAGCTAGGTTGACGGTAGCATTAGTCACGCCCACCACTTTAAGTAACGCGTTTTCAACACGACCTACACATGAAGCACAGGTCATACCGTCAATTTTGAATTGTGTAGTTGTATTCATAAGCTTCTCATCTTAATTGAATTGTAGAACTAAGCTGAAGTTAAAGCTTACCACGGTAGTAAGGACAACTGTTTTAGTATGAAAAGTGTTATAAATGACAATTTAACTGCAATCACTGCATTTTAAAGAGGAGTACAACCATCTTAATGGAGGCTTTATGAACACTAAAAACAGCTCAAAAATCCATTGATGTTAACGTCCGGTTTCGTATAGAAGAAGTCAGTAGGTTTGTTGGGAAGATAGTTTTCGCTTTGTCCGAATTAATACATAACAACAATGGTATTAGATATTGATTAACAAATAATAAAAAAGCCCAAATATTGCTATTCGGGCTTTCAAAAAACTCAGTAGATTAAGCGGTAATAGAAAAATCTATTACATCATGCCGCCCATTTGTCTCTATACCATTGATAATAAATGAAAAACATAAAGCTTTGGAAACGGTACCCCGCTTTATACCCCCTTCGATAATGCAAATCTGGCAATGAAGTACCTATCACATTAGACTATCTACCCCATAACGATGATAACGGTGCTGCCCAAATGTTTTCACCAAGTGGCATAGTTTCGGTACCGTCATATAACAACAGGCCTGTTTTAAAACGATTACCAGCGAGCCCTGCCAACTTTTTTAATCCTTTTAAGTCTTTCTCGGTAACAGTAGCAGACGCTTTGACTTCAACCCCAACAATATCTCCTATCGTATTTTCAATTACAAAATCTACTTCAACTTTATCAGCATCTCGGTAATACATAATGCGATAATTACCGTCAGAATTTGTAGTATGTTTGAGAAGTTCTCCATAAACGAATGTTTCAAGTACATTGCCGAATCGAGTTTTATCTAGTTGAATTTCATCTGTTGTTAAATCAAGCAGTGTGCTCAACAAACCTGAATCAATAAATTGTAACTTTGGGGTTTTGACGACACGATTGAGCCGACTTCGAGACCAAACGTCTATTCGTTTTAGTAAATACATTTGCTCAAAAATGCCGATATATCTGGATGTTGTCTTGCCATCAAGGCCGACTTGACCGCCAAGTTTACTATAATTACACATTTGGCCCACGGTCTGGCACAGCGCACTTAGAAAACGAGGTAATTGATCAAGCTTATCAATATTAGCAATATCTCTAACATCCCGCTGAATAATAGCGTCAATGTACTGTTGTGACCATTTGGCCCGTCTGCGACTTGTTTCTCGTGCCACCGATTCTGGATAACCACCTTTTAGAACACGATCAATAAGCTCAGCACCAACTGATAGCTGCGCAGCCTCGAGAATGTGCCCTTTAAACGCGTTATCGATCCAATTAGCAGTTTGTAGCTCTATTTCGCTTTGAGACAGAGGTAATAAAGATAACGTTTCCATTCGTCCGGCCAACGAGTCAGCAACCTTTGGCATTACCATTATGTTTGCAGATCCTATAAGCAAGAATCGTCCCGAACGCCTATCTTCGTCTACACTCTTTTTAATCGCTAATAGCAATTCTGGAGCGCGTTGAATTTCATCAATAACAGCTCTATCTAAGTCTCTTATCATGCCTACCGGATCGTTTTTAGCGGAAAGAAGTGTTAACTGATCATCTAATGTCATGTACTTCATTCCCTGCTCAACCGCTATTTGCTTAACTAGGGTTGTTTTACCAGCCTGACGCGGTCCTGCTAGTAAAGTGACGGGTGTATCTTGCTGTGCTTCGAATAAACGAGGCTTGATAAGTCGAGAATACATATCTAGTCTATCCACAATAATATTTTGCGATAATTTGGGATTATGCTAACGTAAATTACGGAATCTAACTACTTGTATTTCGGAATGTGTATTGTTGAGTTCAGGCGAGACTACGCTAGTTAACCGCAGTGATGAATCTTAAAAAACAAATAGCAAATAAGATTTTGACTTACTTTAATCCATTAAAAAAGCCCGCAGTTTAAAAACCTGCGGGCTTTAAAGGTGTCACATTTCAAGCTTATGCAATGCAATTACATCATGTCGCCCATTAGACATATATCTATTTGTTTTTATTGAGTTAGTTACATGGGCATTCGTATTGATACCCCACTTTATATCCCTAGCAAATCATATGTATTAAAAGAACTGCAATATCAATATATTATAGGCATTTATGCGAGTTAATCGATAATAGTAACCCCACAGAAATATGATCAGAAATGGTTTGAGGGATCCATACGTTGATGAAGAATACGAGCAACATCAATACCGATATCGCTGACTTGATAGAACACTATATGCTTTTCCACAGGAAAGCTTTTAGCACCTTTACAAATTTCATTTCTTTCCCTACCAAAATCAGGATATTGAGCAAGCTTTATTAATGCGGCATCTAAATTCTGTGCGTACACTTTTGCTTGCTCATTACCCCATGAACTAATTGTCGTAGAGACTATTTTATATAAATCTTTTTCTGCTAAGGGAGAAAGCCTATAGGTTGGCATTATCGCCCTTACTTTCAGATTGTTTATTTACTGAAAGAGAGGCTTGTTCAAATATATCCATGACATTATGATTTGATAATTCGCCCGCAGCTAGCTGTTCAAAACCTTTAGCGACTTCTGCGCGTAATATTTCAAGCTGTTGATTTTGAATATTGTCCTTTTCAAATAACAACCTCAACCCATCACGGATCACTTCACTCGCTGAGGTATATAAGCCATCAGAGACTTTCTCTGTGATTCTTCTTTCAAATTCTTTACCTAAAGAAATATTCATAATTAACACTCCAATCATCTTGCAATCATATTATGCGCACTATATGCGCATAATTCAAGCTTGATTGAAAAGTTAAAACCAAAGCGAACATTAACTCATTTATATCAAAATCAGTAAAAAAATAAATTTAAAGAGGAAAGCATACAAATTAATACTCCAATTTATCCCCTGAAATTTCAGTTGTATGCAACCGAATCAATAACGTGCAGCCCCAAAACCGAAAAAACCCACAAACCAAAAGGTTTGTGGGTTTTTATGCAATGCTATGAAGCGTTACACGATGTTATACAATCTCTTGTAATTACATCATGCCGCCCATTCCACCCATACCGCCGCCCATGCCGCCCATATCAGGCATAGCAGGAGCGTCATCAGCTGGAGCATCTGCGATCATCGCTTCAGTGGTGATCATAAGACTCGCAATTGACGCTGCAAATTGAAGTGCAGAACGAGTTACTTTAGTTGGGTCAAGAATACCCATCTCTAGCATGTCGCCGTATGTGTCGTTACCTGCATTGTAACCGAAGTTACCAGTACCGTTTTTAACTGCGTTAGTTACTACAGATGCTTCTGCGCCAGCATTAGATGCGATTTGACGTAGAGGAGCTTCCATAGCACGTAGTGCTAGTTTAATACCGTGAGTTTGGTCTTCGTTGTCACCTTTTAGGTCAGCGAATTTAGCTGCTGCACGAACTAGCGCAACACCACCACCTGCTACAACGCCTTCTTCTACCGCTGCGCGAGTAGCGTGAAGTGCATCTTCAACACGTGCTTTTTTCTCTTTCATTTCAACTTCAGTTGCAGCACCAACTTTAATGACTGCTACACCGCCAGCTAATTTAGCTAGACGCTCTTGAAGTTTTTCTTTGTCATAGTCAGAAGAAGATTCTTCGATTTGACCACGGATTTGAGCACAACGACCTTTAATCGCTTCTTCGTCACCAGCGCCATCAACTACTACAGTGTTGTCTTTATTGATAACAACACGTTTTGCAGTACCTAAATCTTCTAGTTGAACTTTTTCTAGCTCAAGACCAATCTCTTCAGAGATAACAGTACCGCCAGTTAGTGTAGCGATGTCTTGTAGCATTGCTTTACGACGGTCACCAAAGCCAGGCGCTTTAACAGCTGCAACTTTAACGATACCGCGCATGTTGTTAACAACCAATGTAGCTAGAGCTTCGCCTTCAACATCTTCAGCAATAATTAATAGCGGCTTAGATGCTTTAGCAACACTTTCTAGAGTTGGTAGCAATTCACGGATGTTAGTGACTTTTTTGTCAACCAAAAGGATGTATGGGCTGTCTAATTCAACAGTGCCATTTTCTTGGTTGTTCATGAAGTAAGGAGATAGGTAACCACGGTCAAACTGCATACCTTCAACCACTTCTAGTTCGTTCTGAAGTGCTTGGCCTTCTTCTACAGTGATAACACCTTCTTTACCTACTTTGTCCATTGCTTCAGCGATAAGGTTACCGACTTCTGAATCAGAGTTTGCAGAGATAGTACCAACCTGAGCAATTGCTTTGCTGTCAGCACATTTAGTAGAAAGATTTTTAAGTTCTTCAACCGCAGACAAAACAGCTTTGTCGATACCGCGCTTAAGATCCATTGGGTTCATACCCGCAGCAACTGATTTCAAACCTTCAGTTACAATCGCTTGCGCTAGTACAGTTGCAGTCGTTGTTCCGTCACCGGCTTCGTCATTTGCTTTAGACGCAACTTCTTTAACCATCTGTGCGCCCATGTTTTCAAACTTATCTTCAAGCTCGATTTCTTTAGCAACAGATACACCATCTTTAGTGATGGTAGGAGAGCCAAAAGATTTGTCTAGAACAACGTTACGACCTTTAGGTCCTAAAGTAACTTTTACCGCGTTAGCAAGAATGTTAACGCCTGCAAGCATTTTGTTGCGAGCGTCATCAGAAAAACGTACTTCTTTAGCTGCCATGTTTAATTTCCTCTTAATTCTGTCTAATTGATTATGCTGTTATTCAACAACCGCTAGGATGTCGCCTTCGCTCATGATAAGCACTTCTTCGCCATCTAGTTTTTCGGTTTTAACACCATAGCCATCACTAAAAATCACTACGTCGCCAACTTTAACGTCAAGCGCTTTCACTTCACCATTATCTAAAACTCGACCATTACCAACAGCAACGATTTCGCCACGAGTTGATTTTTCGGCCGCAGAGCCAGTTAGTACGATGCCACCAGCAGATTTACTTTCTTGCTCTTGGCGCTTAACGATAACGCGATCGTGTAAAGGACGGATTGCCATTTTCAAATCTCCTGAAAATTCCAATTTTAAAGTTAAAATTCCCGAACGTCGGGGGGTGAGTTGCGGCTTTCACCTCAACTCGAATGAGTGTCTGCGAGCAAAGATGGGGATAGCCGTACTGACTTCAAGGGTTTATGTTAAAAAAAATCTATTTTTGTGGTGTTTTTTGCGATTTTTTTACAAATTGAAGGATTTGAGGCGTTTACGAGCGATAAAGTGTTTTTATTAAATGAAAACCGAATTGGGTTTTTACCGGGCCATGAATTGTCAAAACTGGTTTTTTAAATACCACATTATCGAACGCTTTAACCATTTGCCCCGGTTTCACCTCACCTAAATCGCCGCCTTTTTTAGCGGAAGGACATTGTGAGTATTTTTTCGCCAGTTGTTGGAAATTGGCACCTTTAGCAAGTTGGCGTTTTAGTTCTTCCGCTTGCTGTTTATCTTTGACCAATATATGGCATACACCTGCTTTCATTTGTTTTAATCCTTATGTTCTCGCCAGTTGGATGAAGCTCTGTCATTATACCCCGTATTTCGTTACTACTATGAGTTGTTAATTAATGAAAAAGCTGTTGTCTTTATCCTTTCAGGGCTTGGCCGCCATTTTACCGTTATCATTAACCCTGTATTTTATATACTGGTTTATGTCGGGCGCTGAAGCACTGTTATTTCCCTACGTCCCACAAGAATACTATTTTCCCGGAATGGGAATTTTAACAACCTGCGCAGTTATTTTACTCACTGGACTTGTGGTTAATCTGTTTTTTGTGCAATGGATGGTATCAACTGCAAACCGACAGGTTGAAAAAATACCGCTAGTCAAATCGGTATATGGAGCCATAAGAGATACCCTAACAGTATTTCAAATTAGCGATAAAGAAAATTCCAAAGCTGTCGTTTCAGTAGAAATTAAACCAGACATGCATTTAATCGGCTTCGTGACTGCCGACCAAGTTGCAGTAGAGATTTTCCAAGACGACGATAAAATCGGAGTGTATATTCCGCTTAGTTACCAAATAGGTGGCTATACCCTGTACGTAAAACGCCAGCAAATAACTAAGTTAGATATTGGTGTTGAAGAGGCCATGCGAATTGCGTTAACCGGTGGCGTCAAAGCGAAACAAAAATAAAACGCCAATTTTAAGCTGTTAACGGTCTGATGGAGAATCGATTTTCGGTCGGTTCTCAGCCTCATCTTTGTCAACATATTCCCCTTCAATAATATCACCATCTGCTTGATTACCACGATTTGAGTAGGTGGTTTGCGTGTAACTGGTGTGAGAATAACTGTGTTGACCCTGACTTGGTTGGCCAGCTACAACGTTAACGGAAATTTGCTTAAGTAAACTTTTGGCAATAAATGGACGAGTAATAGGTAGTGCCAATAAAAAACCTAAAGCATCTGTTATAAAACCTGGGGTAACTAATAGAATTCCGGCTACCACTAACAATAAACCTTCGGCCATCTCCTGCCCAGGCATAGCGCCTGACTGCATCTTTGATTGAGCCTGCATTAGGGTCGCAATCCCCTGCTGTCGTACAAAATAAGCACCAATAAAGGCAGTAACCACAACAATAGCGACTGTATTCCAACCACCAATTTGCTCGCCGACATTAATTAACAACGCAATTTCGGCTATGGGTAAGATAGCGAACAAAATAAACAATTTACCAAACACAATACGCTCCTTGATTAAACATTTGATCTGGGGTCGTTTTGTCAATTCACAAGAACCTTTTACAAGCAAGCAAGTATTGAATTCTATACAGTGCTAAAAGATCAAAACACTTTTTTTTGAAATACATGACTTATTATTAATGTCTCCTATGGACAGAGTATAAAAGGTGTAATAATGAGTTCGCAATTTTGTATAGTTTTAACCACTTGCCCAACGAAGAAACAAGCTGAAAAAATTGCTAGTGAGTTGGTAAACCTTAAGCTCGCTGCTTGCGTGCAGATATCTCAGCCGATAACATCGTTTTATCATTGGGAAGATGAAGTCGTTACTGACGCAGAAATGCACTTAATAATAAAAACAATGTCGAATAAATTAGATGATGCACTTAAGTTGACTTTAAGCTTGCATCCCTATGATATTCCTCAGTGGATTATTCTTGATAATGCCTCCGCCAGTGAAGCATATTTAAATTGGATTGAAAGTAGCCTTAAATGAACTTTAGACGTCTTATATTGTTAACCGTATTTGTATTATTACCTTGGATGAGCTTAGCTCAAAGCAACCAAGCTTTTGATGATTTATTCGCAGACGAACCGACATTTTTGCCTGTAGAGCAAGCATTTCAGTTTGATTTTGACCAGAAAAACGACCAGCTTTTTTTGCGTTTTAATATTGCACCGGGATATTACTTATACAAAAACCAATTTAAGACAGTGGTAAAAAACGCTGAAATTAGTCAGCCAATTTACCCTGAAGCACTTATCAAAGAAGACGAGTTCTTCGAAGAGCCTCAGCCTGTTTTTTACGACCAAGTAGAGATCAACTATAGCGTACTCAGGTCGGAAAAAGATGCGGTAGTAAAACTTCAGTATCAAGGCTGTGCTGATGCGGGTTTATGTTATCCACCAACTGTTCAAGTGGTTTATTTGGACGAAGTGCTTGAAGCAGCAAGTACAACACTAAACACCCAAATGAATCAAAGTAGTGGGGCCAAACCAAACAATGATTCAGTGCCAGTTTCTCAACAATTTGAGTTAGCAGACTTACTCAAAGGTGAACAATTACTTATCCTCAAATTAGCTGCTTTTTTATTGTTGGGGATTGGCTTAGCCTTTACGCCTTGTGTTTTCCCTATGTACCCAATCCTATCCAGTATTGTGATTGGTCAGGGTAAATCAATCAGTACCTCAAAAGCATTTAGTTTATCTTTTATGTTTGTACAGGGCATGGCAATCACCTATTCAATATTGGGATTAGTCATTGCATCCGCAGGTGCTCAATTTACCGCGTATCTACAGAACCCTTATATTTTAGGGGGATTAATCGTTATTTTTGTGTCTCTTGCATTCGTGATGTTTGGTGCGTACGAATTGCAATTGCCGTCTAAATGGCAAGAAAAACTTAATGGATTGAGTAATAAACAAAAGAGCGGCAGCTTTATTGGTGCTTTTGTGATGGGCGTGATTTCGGGATTAGTTGCCTCTCCTTGCACCACGGCACCGTTAACTGGCATTTTATTATATATAGCCGAACAGGGTGATCAGTTGCTAGGCTTCTTTGCATTGTATGCATTGAGTTTAGGAATGGGTATTCCACTGATCTTGTTTGGGGTAACTGGCGGTAAATTACTTCCTAAAGCAGGCAATTGGATGAACGTGGTGAAAGTTGCATTCGGCTTTATGATGCTTGTTGTTGCTCTGACCTTTTTAGAGCGCTTAGTCAGTAATATTTGGATCGAATATGTGTGGTCTGTGTTAGGGCTTTCTGCTTTTACGTACTTTTATGTGATGAACCTCAATACTGCCACGACCCTTTGGAAGGGGATCCGCAGCCTAGTTATTTTTGCAGGATTAATTGGCTCAGTATTATATGCTTATCACCAGTTCAACCAAAGCCACTCGACCGCACTAACAGCGGCAACATCTCCAACCAATATAGACGGCAGTAATCACCCTAAATTTATACTGGTGAAAAACTTACAGGACTTTGAAGAAAAGTTAACTGCAGCCAACGCACAAGGAAAATCAGTAATGGTCGACCTTTATGCCGATTGGTGTGTGGCTTGTAAAGAGTTCGAAAAGTACACCTTCCCAGCTCCTGAAGTTGTGGATGCCTTATCCGATTCAGTATGGATGCAAATCGACCTCACGGATAACACAGCTACTAATATTGAATTTCAACAAGCCTTTGACGTATTGGGATTACCCACTATCTTATTTTTTGATTTACAAGGCAATGAATTGTCCTCTGCAAGGGTAACCGGATTTATGAAAGCCGGCCCTTTCGCAAAGCATGTAAATCAAGTATTAAACTAACGGTTACAGAGAAGCAAAAGGTTAGCTTAGCGGTGAATCTTGAAATTCTCAGATGAGCTAATTTTTACTTATTAGACCGCCGCTATAGCCTGTTGCTATGTTTGTTGAAATGAAGGAAAACAAGGATCTTCATGTTTTGGGTAGGCGGCCAACAGAGGGTATTTGTCTGAGCAACGAAATAGTAGGGGAATTTAATTTTGCTTACTGCAACCAGCTTTTCGCAAGCAATGCAGCAGTTCCATCTTCAGGCACAGGTTTAGAATAAAAATAACCTTGAAGATGATTACAACCATGTAATTTAAAGAAATCAATTTGTTCTTGTTGTTCAATACCTTCAGCTACACAATACATATCAAGGCTCTCAGCCATGCGCAGCGTAGTTAAGACTAAGGCTTCATTACTCTTATCCTTGCCAATATCATCAACAAAACTTTTATCTACTTTGAGGACTTGAATAGGGAACTCTTTTAAATATTTGAGCGATGAATAGCCAGTACCGAAATCGTCGAGCGCAATAATAAATCCATGTTTGCGCATAGACTCCATATAATGCAATGCGCGCTCATAGTCTCTCATCAATGCACTTTCGGTAATTTCAAATCGTAACGTCGAAACTGGTAACCCATACTGCTCTAATAACAATACGATATGATCAATGGAGATTTGTCGTTCAAAGTGCCGCGCTGAAAGGTTCACAGATAAATACACCTCTCGCCCTTTACTTTGCCATTCGCTCAACACTGGCATGGCGCGCTCTAGCGCATCCCAAGTCATATTTTCAATCAATCCTAACTCTTCAGCCACAGGAATGAATTGATCCGGCGGAACCATGCCATTAATGTCAGGCCAGCGCATTAATAACTCAAATCCACCTACTACACCGGTATTGATATTTACGATTGGTTGGTAGTAATTGATAAAGGCCTTACTTTGGTGGGCCTTTTTCAAGCGATTTTCCATTAATAATCGGTCTTGCGCTTTTTCATTCATATGTTGCGTGAAATACTGAAAATCACTGCGCCCATGCTCTTTTGCGTGGTACATCGCTAAGTCAGCGTTTCTCAACAGTTCTTCAGGCGTGTCTGCATCGCCAGGGTAAATCGCGATACCCACGCTAGAGGACACACTAACAGTTTGATTACCCAATTGTATTGGCGCTTCAAGAATCTCAATAAGCTGCTGAGCCAAAATACTCAGGCGATCAGGATGTTTAACTTCTTCAACCATGACAACAAATTCATCGCCACCTAACCTTGCCACGGTATCATCTTGTCGCAATAAAT
This sequence comes from Aliiglaciecola sp. NS0011-25, assembly GCF_040370605.1. NCBI lineage: Bacteria > Pseudomonadati > Pseudomonadota > Gammaproteobacteria > Alteromonadales > Alteromonadaceae > Aliiglaciecola > Aliiglaciecola sp. NS0011-25. The sequence continues at coordinate 133,313 of NZ_BAABWR010000005.1, read as the reverse complement.
TAGTTAAACGCTGAGCAACAACCTTGAGCAGTTCATCACCGGCTTTATGCCCTAAACTATCATTAACTTGTTTAAAGCGATCTAAATCGATAAAAAATATACCCATTTTAGATTTGTGTCTGGCTGCGTGATCAATACCATGCTTAATTCTATCTAACAGTAATGTTCGATTGGGAAGGTTAGTCAGGCCATCAAAATTAGCCAAGCGGCGAAGTTCATTTTCAGCCTCTTTTTGCTCGCTAATATCCGACATGATCATTAAATAATAATCAATTTCACCCTGCGCGCGCATACTGGCAATGGATGTCATATTAATCAGCACGTTAGACACTTTGTCGTTGTCGATAACTAGCTGCTCTTCCCCCTTCCAATGCCCTGTCACGCCTAATTCCGATAGTTTTTTCCAGAATCGAGGGGGATATTCAGCGTTGAGCTTAAATAAGCGGTTTAATTGTGTTTTTAAGTCGCCATTTTCGTCAATACCAAAGGCTTCACAAAACGCAGTGTTAACCGCTACTGGCACCATCTCCGTATTAAAAATCACAACCCAATCCCGGGTATGTTTAAATGCTTCGCCAAATAATCTAACCTTTTCTCGATCCGCGACCGTTTCCGTCACATTGCTATAAGTTCCCGCGACAACACTTTTTAACCCGCTTTGGTCAACAACTTCATTACCCACATCTCGATACCAAAGCCACTCACCGTTTCTGGCTCGCAATCGATAAGTCACATCTAAGCCGTGACTATTTTTATCAATAAATGCTTGCCAGTTCGATTCAAATAATGCTCGATCGTCTTCGTGAATCAAATCAAGATGCGCATCAAAACTCATTAAATTATCATCAGATTTGTAACCCAATTCTTCAGATATTCTGGGGGCATAAAACTGGTTAGTATCTGAGCGCCACTCCCAAACATTACTGTTGCTCGCACTTAACGCCAAAGTTAGTCGGTTTTTACTCTGCAGAGCTTGTCCGTGAGCTGCCATCACCTGCTTATTTTGAAGGTCTCGTCGATACCACCAGAACAACACCAAAGACACAAAAATAAATATGTAGATGGCGTAGGCTGCAGGAGACAACCAAGGCGAATATTTTACGAAAATATGCACAGACGCAGGTGAGCTCTCAACACCAGTGGTAGGGTCAAAAGCAATCGCAGAAAAAACGTATTCGCCAGGATCTAATTTAGGGAAGGTAACTTGAGAGTCTGTCGTTGCTGGATAAATATAGCTGTCGGTGCCATCAAGTCTATATTGGTATTGAGTGGTGTTTTGATGTTCAAACGACAGTGTAGAAAACTCAATGGTTAAGCCTGCATCTTTATGGTCAAGAAGCACCACTCGTTTATCCAAATTCACCAAAGGCATTTTTAGCGAGTTAGAGCTAAGCTTGATAGACGTAATGCTGACTTGAGGTGGGTTTCCATCATGTGCTTCAAACGCTAAAGGATCGAAAATGGTTAACCCTTTCTGAGAACCGTATACCAAGCGTCCATCTTGCAACACTAAATGCGACAAGCCATTAAATTCTTTACCGTCTAATCCTTGGGAAATTCCGTACTGTTGAAGATAGGGACCAGAGGGATCAAACTTAAGCAAACCAGCATGGGAACTCATCCAAATCGAACCGCTCTTATCTTGATGGATGCCATAAATCATATTACTGGGCAACAGATCTTGTTTGTCGAAGCCATATTTAGGTGTGTAGATAGTCGAATCTAACCCCACTAGACCAGCTCCTGGGTAAGCGATCCAAAGTGTCCCATTGTCATCTTCTACGATACTTTCTGGGTATACAGGTTGCCCCATACTTGCTCGTTCTAATTTGTGCACACTCTGCAACGAGTCACTTTGCGTATTATAAGCCCACAACTGCTCTCTTTGAGCTATCCATAATATGTCTTTGAACAGTTTGCTAACACCCAAGAAACCATAAGAAGCGCTGGCTTCGATTCGTTCATTCAAAGTATCGACTTCTGTTACCACACCTGTGTGTGCATCATATTTATAGAATTTGTCTAAATTGCTTAACCAAAACAGACCATTATTATCTTTGGCAAAGCTATCCATTCTGCTATTTAGAAGCTCAGCTACGTCAGAATTAACACTCTTCGGTGGAGAATAAGTATTAGTAATAGTATCGAAAGACCACAGTCCACCGTCGGTATTCAACAATAATGTTGTATCACCAAAGGTTTCAATGTCTCTTATTCTTGCCCTTTTAAGCCCTACAATATCTTCTGTAAACCAATGTCCAAGCAATTCATGTTCTTTGAGATCATAATAATTCAGACCATTACTGGTACCAATCCATAAACCGTCATCATTAAACTGCGCAAAAGACTTCACACTGTTACTGCTTAATTGAATGGTTTCATCTTTGTTTTGACTCACGTTTTCGAATTTAACACTTTGCGTCGACCAGTACAGTGCACCATCGAACGAAGACCCAATCCACAGGTTCCCTTTGTTATCCATGTCGACGGCAGTAACGTTATCGGATGATAAGTAATAGCGACTATCGGAGGGACGAAAATAATGCTGCAGTTGCGCAGATGACGGATCAAAACTGAACAAACCTTGCTCTGAACCTATGTATAAACTACCGTAACTTGTTTCATATATTTCTAGAATAGGAATGCTCAAAGCATGATCGATGAGACCAAATTGATTGTTCTCATCTAACATTAAGCAAAATAGGCCTATTTCACTGCCGATCCATATTTTGTTATCACTGGCTAAAAACAATTTAGTGATAGGTTCATCACTCGTATTGTCCTTTAACTTTATCTGACGTTCATTTCCTGTATTGAGTTCAATCTCGAACAAGCCATCGCTGCGCCCTAATAACAGCCGCTCCTCTAAAAATAGCGTGGCATTAATTTGGTATTTAGCAACTTGTTTATGTTTAGGCAGCATATATAACAGTGATGCGCGTCCTAAATCAGGGCTAACAATATAAACACTGCGCTCTGTGGACACGATAATTTGGTTATTTGCCAACTGGTTGATACTAGTGACCCTATCAGACCACGTACTTTCACCCACAGCAAAGTCTTCAATGAGGATCGTCTCGCCAGTTTTTGTGTCGATTTTGAATAAGCCGGAGCGCCGCGTGCCAACCCAAATATTTTGATTGTTATCTTCAAAGATTGTGTCGATAGATATATCGGCAAGTTGCATTTGATTGCCATCAAAATGCTTAACTCGATAACCATCAAATCGATTTAGCCCGGCTTGGGTTGCTACCCATAAAAAACCACTTGAATCTATTAATAAGTCATTGACTGTGTCTTGAGATAACCCTTGGGAAGTTGATAACTGAGTAAATTTAGGTTCGTTGATTAACGGTGCAGCTAAAACCTGAGATACGCTAAAAAATGCAAAACTTGCACACAAAAGCAGTCTAAGAAACTGACAGAAGTGAGTTAATCCGCAAACAACAACACGATTTTTAAGCTTTTCAAACAAACTTAAAAGTACCCCACAGTTCAATCTATTATCGATTTAGAATGTAAAATTAATGAACAAAATCTGAGTTTACACAGGTTAATCCAAGAACAATAGAAAAAACCGACTATCAATGGCCAAAGTAAACATAAAGTTCTATGTGCGATTAATACTCAACATCAGTTAATAATCTACGATTCTAATTAAACCATCAATATTATTTTAAAAATCAGTTATACAATCAACGAGTGCCAAATATCTTATCACCGGCATCTCCTAATCCTGGCAATATATAACCTCGGTGATCTAATTTTTTATCTATCGCTGCCACATATATGTCAACATCAGGATGTTTTTTAACCACCTCTTTGATTCCTTCAGGCGCGGCCACCAAAAAAAGCCCGAGTATCTTTTTACACTTTTTCTTTTTTAACAGATCTATGGTGGCGATTAATGTTCCACCCGTGGCTAACATGGGATCAACAATTAACGCGGTACGCAAATCGACATCTTTCACCACTTTATCAAAATAGGCTACCGGCTCTAGTGTTTCTTCATCACGATATAACCCAACAACACTTATTTTAGCATTCGGAATCAACTGCAACACACCATCCAACATTCCTAACCCAGCCCGCAGGATTGGTACCACAGTGATTTTCTTACCTTTAATTTTGGACACTTCGATTGGTTCTCCTGTCCAACCAGGAATATTGACTTTTTCGGTTTTCAAATCCCGTGTCGCTTCATAAGTTAAAAGGTTGCCAACTTCACTGGCTAGCTCGCGAAAATCTTTGCTACTAATCCCTTTAGCTCGCATCAAACCAATTTTGTGCAAAATCAACGGGTGTTTAATTTCATGTACTGCCATAAGTGATCCTTTAATCTAATTGAACTGTTTGCACATAATGTATGAGTTCGGGATAGAACGCTAAAAAATCTTGTTCTATCTCATCATGATACAAATTCATAAATTGATAACCGTCTTGTGCGAATTTAATGCGCATATTTAGACGTTTTTCAATCTGTTGATAAGCGCCAAAACAATTTTCCCGGTCATCATAATTTTGTAACCATCGATGTTTTAATAAACCTGCACGAACAGACGCAAAGTGTTGACTGTGCTTAAGCGGTTCTGCTTTCAATTGCTGATAAAATTCAGTCAGCACCTGTTGTTTCGGTTGAGCGGTAAAATTTTGCCAATGTACAGATAATAAATGATCGAAATAAATATCAATAATAACACCAGAAATACGCCGTAAATCGGCTGGAAACTTTTTTCTCATCGCACTAACAACTGGGTGATGATCTGTGTAAGAGTCGATTTTTCTATGTAAACGCACTCCATGCTGCACTGCACCCGGAAGATGTTGTAAATTACTTCCTTTTACAAAGTCCCCTAAAAAATTACCCATTAAGCTCGTTTGGGATACATGAGCTAGATGAATATGGGCTAAATAATTCAATAAATATTACCTTTTGCGCTAAAACCTAAAAAAGATGCAGGAAACTTCGCTGATAAGACCAGTATTTTGCTGCTAATTAACCACTATTCTCTATAATTACTACAAACAACTTTTAATTGATTGTTTTTCAGGCGATTCTTATTTGACTTTAACCAGATTTACGTTAAGAGTATCGCAACAATGAAATTTAAAAGAAGATAGCGACAAATTCGTGAAATTTTTATTATTAAACGGTCCAAACCTTAATATGCTGGGAAAGCGTGAACCCACGATATACGGGTCGAAGACTCTACAAGATATTGTAGATGAATTGAAAATTCTAGCAAATCAGGAAGGTGTTGAATTGCAGCATCTGCAGTCCAATGCGGAACATGAACTGATAGATAGAATTCATGATGCTATGGGGGAAGTAGATTTTATTATTATTAACCCCGGCGCATTTACCCATACTAGCGTGGCTATTAGAGACGCTTTATTAAGTGTTAGCATTCCGTTTATTGAAGTGCACCTTTCAAATGTGCACGCACGAGAAGAATTTAGAAAACATTCCTATTTATCCGATATTGCCAAAGGGGTAATTTGTGGATTAGGAGATTACGGTTATAAAGCAGCTTTAATTGCTGCCAAACAACATTGCCAAATTAATTTAATGAGTAACTAAAGAGAGCTTAAATGGATATTCGTAAAATAAAGAAATTGATAGAACTAGTTGAAGAGTCTGGTATTTCGGAACTTGAAATTACCGAAGGTGAAGAGTCAGTACGCATTCATAGGGCTAGCGCTTCTTCACAAGCTCCCGTGCAATACGCACCAGCTCCAGCACCAGTAGCCGCGGCTGCCCCAGCCCCAGTTGCCGCAGCACCAGCCGCAACTCCAGAAGTGTCTGGTCATGTGCTTAAATCTCCTATGGTTGGAACTTTCTATCGTTCAGCTTCACCAAGTTCACCTGCTTTTGTAGAAGTGGGTCAAAAAGTGAATGTTGGAGATACTTTGTGTATCGTTGAAGCAATGAAAATGATGAACCAAATCGAGGCAGATAAAGCAGGTGTCATAAAACAAATTTTGGTAGAAAACCAAGAGCCTGTTGAATTTGATCAACCCATGTTCGTAATCGAATAAGCGAGCCAATTATCATGCTTGATAAAGTCTTAATTGCGAACCGGGGTGAAATAGCACTTCGAATTTTGCGTGCATGTAAAGAGATGGGAATTAAAACCGTCGCTGTACATTCCACCGCAGATAAGGATCTGAAACACGTTTTGCTTGCAGATGAATCAATCTGTATTGGCAAAGCTTCAGCCACAGAAAGCTATTTAAATATCCCCCGAATCATTGCCGCTGCTGAAGTATCTAATTCAGTTGCTATCCATCCAGGATACGGTTTTTTAGCTGAAAATGCAGAATTTGCAGAAGCAGTTGAAAAAAGTGGTTTTATTTTTATTGGTCCTAAACCTGAAACTATCACATTGATGGGCGACAAAGTGTCGGCAATCAAATCTATGAAAGCAGCGGGTGTTCCATGCGTGCCAGGTTCTGATGGTCCTCTTAATGACGATCCAGAGCGCAACAAAGCCATTGCTAAACGAATTGGTTACCCAATTATCGTTAAAGCAGCTGGCGGTGGTGGCGGACGAGGCATGCGCGTTGTGCGTGAAGAGTCAGAACTAATCAATGCGATTTCCATGACTCAAAGCGAAGCCGGTGCGGCCTTTGGTAATGCTACTGTGTACATGGAAAAATTCTTAGAAAACCCACGTCACGTTGAAATTCAAGTGCTGTCTGATGGTCAAGGTAATGCAGTTCATTTAGGTGAACGTGATTGCTCAATGCAACGACGTCATCAAAAAGTAGTGGAAGAAGCACCTGCACCGGGCATTAATTCAGAAACCCGTGAGCGAATTGGTGAGCGTTGCCGTAGAGCCTGTATCGAAATTGGCTATCGTGGCGCGGGAACCTTTGAGTTTCTTTATGAAAACGGCGACTTCTATTTCATCGAAATGAATACACGTATTCAGGTTGAACATCCTGTCACAGAAATGATCACTGGTGTGGATTTGATTAAAGAGCAACTTCGTATTGCTGCTGGTCAACCTTTATCCATTGAACAAAAAGATGTTCAGATTCGCGGTCATGCCATTGAATGTCGAATCAATGCAGAAGATCCAGCGACCTTTATGCCTAGCCCTGGAAAAATTAATATGTTCCATTCGCCAGGTGGTTTCGGTATTCGTTGGGAATCTCATATATATGCCGGGTACAGTGTACCTCCTCACTATGACTCTATGATCGGTAAGTTAATCGCTTATGGAGAAAATCGTGACGTGGCAATTGCGAGAATGCGACATGCCCTTGATGAATTAGTTGTAGAAGGAATTAAAACCAACATTTCCCTACAGCAAAGCATTATGGCAGATGAAAACTTCTTTAACGGTGGTACAAACATCCACTATTTAGAGAAAAAGCTTAAACTCGCATAATCTATGACGTAAAGGGCCTATCTAGTCTAAATTAGGTAGGCCCTGATTATTCCTCTCCCTGCTATTCAATAATTTTTCGTGTCCGTATTGCTATCTCTGTACTGCTTCAACGACTTTTAAAATATTAAACTTGAGCTCATTCCATTTACTATATGTATTCGAACGGTATTTTTGTGAATCTAACACCAAGCCTCTTATTGCCTTTTCTGGCGCTTATTTGCCTTCCTTGCCTAGCTCAAATCGATACCACTATGGACGATGAACACACCAAAAAACCACTTTGGGAGGCAGGTATCGTCGGTGCTGGATTTAGCACCCCAGAATATCCAGGCGCAGCTAAGAATCACAACAATGGGTTTGTAGTCCCTTTTTTTATTTATCGCGGCGATATTTTCAGAATAGGCGAAAATAGCGTTATACGTGCGGTTGCGGTGGAAAAGGATTGGATAGAAATAGATTTGTCTATTGATGCTGCTTTTAGCGCAGACTCCAGTGACGACTCAGTGCGCGCCGGTATGCCCGATCTGGATTTTGTCTTCGAGGTAGGCCCACAAATTCGTCTTAAGCTTTTCGAAAGCGGTAAAAAAGCCACTGGTCTTCAGCAAATCCAATTAAAAGTACAAAGTCGCGCGGTATTCTCAACTGATTTTTCATCATTATCCCACCGAGGATATGTGTTGAACCCAGAATTGACCTACCAATACATTGGCGCATTGCAATCCGAAGATCGCTTTAGAATTAGTGTATCGCCTAGTTGGGGCACAGAAAAACTGCACGACTATTTTTACCAAGTTGATAGCCAATTCGCCACCCAACAGCGGCCTGCATACGATGCAAAACAAGGCTATTTGGGTCTGGAACTCTCTACCGGCTACATGTTCAATGTGACCCCTACTGTTCGCATGTTTATGAGTGCGACCTATCATTTCCATAATGCAGCCGCCAACCTCGAAAGCCCCTTATTAGTGGATAAAAATAATTATGCTTTTGGAGCAGGTGTAATTTGGCAGATTAAAAAAAGCAGCGAATATCAAAACTAAAAGGCGCAAAATACATTCCCATTGTGCAATTCAGCTATTCTTGAGTCATGTATTATAAAACTTTGATTTACATCAATGTTTCGAGCGTTTTTGGTTGAGCCAGATCAATATCAGAAAAATTCAATGCCGTAAGCTTTCCCCATCAAACTTAAACACATATTTCGATGGAGAAACACATGAAAAAACTAGCAGTCTATCTTGCTGTAGCTATCGCTCTTGGCGCTACTAATGCACAAGCCTACACAACCGGTGATATGATTTTACGTGCCGGTGTAACCACTGTTGCACCAGATGAATCAAGCAGTAATGTTTTTATCGGTAGCACGGATGTTGGTGTTGGCGTGAATGTAGATAACAACACTCAGTTAGGATTAAATTTTGCGTATTTCTTGTCACCCAATTGGGCGATTGAAGTACTAGCAGCAACGCCTTTTGAACATGATATTGGTTTAGACACAGTGGGCGCATTAGGCTCAACAAAACACTTACCGCCAACTATCTCAGCTAATTACCACTTCTTAGATGCCGATAGTGCATTTCAGCCTTATGTTGGTTTAGGTGTTAACTACACTATTTTCTTCAGTGAAGATTTCACCGCAGCCAATCAAGAAGCGGGCTTTAGTGACTTAGAGTTAGATGACTCTGTTGGTTTGTCTGCACAAATCGGCTTTGATTACATGTTGGACGACAATTGGTTTGTTAACGCTTCAGCGCGCTATATAGATATCAGCACTGAAGCAACATTTACTAATAATGGGACTGCTGGAACAGTGGATGTGGATATTGACCCATTTGTTTATTCACTGACTGTTGGTTATAAATTTTAAACCAACCCCAAACGACGATCAAAACGGGCACTGAAGTGCCCGTTTTTTTTGGCTAAAAATTCTGTCGTCTATTTATCTGCGTTAATACTATTTTAAGGTAAACTTTCTATAATGATAGGGAAGATCAATATGCAATTTGTAACTGACTTAACCTATTGTCAATTTCCCAACCGATTGCTGTAAATGAAAAAGAATCAATTATTATGCGTATTTTATTAGTAGAAGACGACCACGCGTTATCGGAAGCCTTAAGCAAATCATTGCGAACCCAAGGCTATGCCGTTAATTGTGTGTTCAACGGCAAAGACGCGATAGCCGCGCTAAACTCAGACGATTGCAATTTAATGATTCTTGACCTTGGATTGCCGGATATGGATGGGTTAACCTTACTTGATAAAATCCGCAAACAAAAAAACCCGATTCCAACACTGATATTAACCGCCCGTGACTCTACCTCGGATAAAATCCAAGGCTTAGATAAGGGCGCAGATGACTATCTGCCAAAACCGTTTGAAATGTCAGAATTATTGGCCCGTTTACGTGTGATGGAAAGGCGGTTAGGCACCTCTCAACAGTCCTTAGTAACCTGCGGACCAGTCAGCCTAGATATTACTCATCACTTATTGATAATTGATAATCAGCCAATAGAAACCTCCCGTCGTGAATTTACCCTGCTTAAATCCTTAATGGAAAATCTTGGGCGTATTCAATCCAAACAACAACTGGAATCTAAGCTATATGAATGGGGCGATGAAGTGGCAAGTAATACAATCGAAGTTCACATTCACAATCTGCGCAAAAAATTACCTGAAGATTTTATTAAGACCGTTCGTGGTGTAGGCTACAGTATAAATCAGCGAGCCTACCCTGCTTAAATGGATTCAATTCGTAAATATCTGACTTTACTTCTTATCAGTGCCATCGCGCTGATTAGTTTCATTGCCGCACTGCAAGGGTATCGTTCAGGAATGCAAATGTCGTCGGTTTTATTCGACGCTGAATTGAAAACACTCGCTCAGAGTATTACTAACCTACCTAATCAAATTAACGATACGATTCCCGCGTCAAATGAAGATCTAGCGATTCAAAGTTGGTCAGCTAACAACTTAGTTTTGCGCACAAGTAATGTGCCATTAACCCCAATAGCGCCGTTTGAAATCGGTTATTCCGACCAGAACTTCAATGCCCAACGATGGCGGGTTTACGCTAGCTTCAATCAACAAACCTTTACTTGGGTTTTTGTTGCTCAGCCTTTAAAAACTCGGTTTGAGCTTACCGAAGAAATGATGATTTCAGCGATGACACCATTTTTTGTTGCTATCCCAGTTTTAGCGTTAGCGATTTTCTTGCTCGTTACCTATGGTTTAGCACCGCTGCGGGAACTAACCAGTCAGTTGTCTACTCGACGAGAAAACGACTTTTCGGCTATTGAGCTGTCTCGAACGCCAGAAGAGTTATTGCCAACGGTGAACACACTTAATAGTTTGTTAACCAGGTTGAATTCCGCATTTGAGCGGGAAAAGCAATTTGCCAGTCATGCCGCACACGAGTTAAGAACGCCACTGAGCGTACTGAAAATAAATTTGCACAATTTACAGCAGAGTCAATGCTCAGACTACGAAGATATTAAACATTTACAACAAGATACTGATCGAATGATTCATGTTGTAAATCAAATTTTGCTATTAAGTCGTACCAATCCTGAAATAATTTCAGCCAACTTTGACACTTTTGATCCTTATAAAATAGCGCAGAAAGTCATTTCCGATATTTATGTAAATATCGATAAAAAAAACCAAAATATTGAACTCAATGGTGAGTCTTGTGAATTTCGGGGAAATGAATTTGCGCTTTACACCTTGCTGCAAAACCTGATTAGTAATGCCAATAAATACACACCAGAGAATAGTGATATACGGATAAACTTAAGTCTGGATGATAAATGTTTACACATTAACGTTGACGATTCTGGGGCCGGTATTCCCGAACATGAGCAAGCTAAATCTACTTTACGTTTTTATCGTGGTCAGAATCATCAAAAAAGTAAAATCGAAGGAAGTGGATTAGGCTTATCCATAGTCGAACAAATAGTCGCTATGCACAATGGCAAGCTTACACTAGGTAAATCCGACTTAGGTGGTTTGAGTGTGCTTGTTGAGCTTTATTCTGCATGAAAAAGTTGCTCACCAGAAGGATTCAAAACGTCTTGCAGAAATTGATGATAGGGTTTGTTGCGCTATCATTTAACGCCTTTGCCATCGACGAAATTACTATCACGATTCGAAATCATCTATTTTACCCGCCAGAAATTGATATTCCGCAGCACAAAAAAGTAAGAATCACCTTTATCAATCAGGATGATACTCCTGAAGAAATTGATAGTTTCGACCTCAACAGAGAAAAAGTAGTGTTTGCAAATAGTCGCTCAAGTATTTACGTCGGTCCCTTAGATGCCGGTAGGTATCGTTACTTTGGAGAATATCACCCCAATACAGCAATTGGCTTTGTTAACGTCGTGTCCACTGAGGAGAATCAAGATGTTAAGTAATACAGTGGTGCTTTTCTTAAAAGATGCGTTACCGATCTTTTGGGCGATAGCCATTTTAATCGTCTTGATACCGAACTGGCGGCACTGGCTACCTCTTGGTATTGCTTGCGGCATTATTGTTTGCTTGAGCGTATTCAAAAATATCGGTTACATCTCTGAATTAGCAGATGGCTTGGGATTTGAATTTTTAAAAATCATTTTGCTTATTCTGTGTTACATCTTTGCGCTGTGCTTTTTTGTTAATCGTCCCCTTAGACTCAGTTTGACCGCCCGTGTTTTAGCCACATCTTTTGTTACTTGTATCATCATTCTAAATGCCAGCAACCTATTGCTGTTTTATGTCAGTTTCTGGCAAGTCAACGAACAGAGTAATTCGTTATTTTTAGGGTTAATTTTAGGTATTGGAATCTGTACAAGCATTGCCACGTTACTTGTACTGCTATTAAAACCATTACAAAAAGTCAAAGTGGCCCGCTATCTGTTTTTAATATTTGCTGTCGGTCAGTTCTCTCACATCGCCAATTTATTGCAACAGACAGACTTGGTCACCTCACAAAAAATTTGGAGCACTGAGCAATTCATTTCAGATGAAAATGAGATCGGCCAATTTCTTACCACATTGATAGGTTACGAGTCATCGCCAACAGGATTATATATTTTGATTTATTTAGCAGCTTTGATAGTGCCGATTTTGATGGGCTGTTTCCTGAACACAACAAGAAGCGTATTTATGGAGCAAAAAATATGAAGCTTTTCAGCTTTTTATGTGTACTCATAAACTTGATATTTTGCCCGCTGGTCTTCGCCGATGAAGGCTCTGTCGACAAGGTATACCACCCCTATGTTCTACCAAATGAGCGAGAAGTAGAATGGCGATTTGCCTCGCGCCAGAATGATGACGGTAACTTGCTAACCCAACGTTTTGCCTTTGGAACTGCAGTTTCAGAATACATGACTCTAGAATTCTATTTAGTCGCAGCCAGAGACGAAAACGACGACTTTGGCTTAGCATCTTATGAAGTAGAAGCTCGCTGGATGCTGACAGAACAAGGACAGTATTGGGCTGACTGGGGCGCGCTGTTTGAAATTGAAAAAGCCCATGACAGAGACCTATGGGAAGCAACGTCTGGTATTTTGATCGAAAAAGAATTTGGTTCTACTAGTTTAACCACTAACTTTTTACTCAGTTATGTATGGGGTAACGATAGAGGTATCGATACCGAAAGCGAAGTCATTCCCCAATTCAGGCTTAAATACAGATATCGTTGGCACCCATGGCTTCAACCCTCAGTAGAAATCTATACAGGAGAAAACTTTGTCGGTATCGGCCCTGCATTTATGGGTATCCAACGCTACCAAGGGCAAAAACAATTAAAATGGGAATTAGGTTTTATCTCCGGTTTCAATGGCGATAGCAAAGACCATACTTTACGCTTTGTGCTCGAGTACGAATTTTAAAGTTCGGACGCAAACCCCTATTCCCCATCCAAAAACTTAATCTGTATTCTCAAAGCTTAAGGTTCGCTTAAGGTTGATAACTTATTCTATCTCCATTGTGGTTTAGATTAAGTAATTTATGCGTCTTTTGCTGTTAACCCTGTTTCTATTAATACACTTCCAATCGAGTGCTTTACCGGCACCCGACTTTCAATTGCAAGATATCAAGTTAAGTGACTACAAGGGCAAAGTAGTCTATTTGGATTTCTGGGCATCATGGTGCAAACCTTGCCGAAAATCCTTTCCTTGGATGAATGAAATGACCCGCAAATACGAGTCTGAAGGCTTGGTCGTGTTAGCAGTAAATTTAGATAAAGACGGCAAACTTGCGCAAAAATTCTTAACTAAATATCCGGCTCAATTCAAAATTGCCTTCGACCCCCAAGGCAGTTTAGCCAGCCAATATCAAATTCCAGGTATGCCAACTAGTTACTTAATTAACAGGCAAGGTGAACTTGTGGTCGCTCACAAGGGATTTCATGTAGATAAATCCGCATCTTATGAACAAGAAATTGTCACGCTACTTAACCAATAGGAGAGCGTAAAAAATGAAACGAAAATATACGATTTTTATTGCCGTGATCGCAGTGTTGCAACTAGCTGGTTGTGCAAATTTAGGTGTCCAACCTTGGGAGCGCGATCTATTAGCTAAAGATGAAATGGCACTGGATTCCGAAGGTGTAGATATTGGTCTAGATGATCATATTTATTTTAGTAAGGAAGCGACCAGTGGTGGACGTTCATTTGCAGGCGGAGGTTGTGGATGCAACTAAAACAAAGCAAAAACGTCAGTGCCCTGCTTGCTGCGGCGTCTTGCGCTTTATTAGGCACAAGCGTCCAAGCTGAAGACAATGCCGAGGAATGGAAGTTCGATACTGCCATTTTGTACTACGGTGAAACGGACAGAGTGCAACTTGTAGAAGGTGTATTCAACGCCAATAAAGACTTCGGCAATGAACACTATTTTAATGGTAAGTTGGTAATCGATACACTAACCGGAGCTTCGGCATCAGGGGCGGTGGCGCAATCTGGCGTACAAACATTTACCCGTCCTTCTGGTAACGATTCTTATACTGTAGAAGGGGGTGAAACACCTCTAGATGATACATTTAGAGATACTCGGGTACAGGCAAGTGGACAATGGACACAACCTTTAGGTGAAAACTATCGGGTTAGTGGCGGGTTACAAGTTTCCAAAGAATATGATTATTTATCCATTGTTGGAAACGGTTCGCTGGATATGGATCTAAATCAAAGAAACACGACACTGTCAGCAGGAATGTCCTATGCTTTTGACAGCATAGATCCGGTAGGTGGCCGTCCTGTGGATTTTGCCAGCATGGTCGTAGATAACGGACAATTCGATAGCGCCGAAGCCTATCAACAAGCATTTGATGCAACTCGAATACAAGGTAGTGAAGAAAAAGACACCATAGATTTGCTGTTTGGTGTCACTCAAGTGATTAATCGCCGTATGTTGATGCAGTTTAACTACAGCTTGTCGATGTCTGATGGTTATCACAATGACCCCTACAAAGTGCTCAGCATAGTTGACCAGCAAGGAGTAACCCAAGACATAGTGCATGAGTCTCGTCCGACAGAGCGAACCAAGCACAGTGTGTACTGGCAAACCAAATATGCCCTTGATCAAGGTGTGTTAGATTTTTCTTATCGTTTCGCAACTGACGATTGGGAAATAGACTCTCATACGATTGACACTCGTTTTCGATATAACCTATCGGAAACCAGCTATATCCAGCCGCATATTCGTTATTATCAACAAAATGAGGCGGAGTTTTACAACCCATTTTTGTCGCAAGCAACGCCTCTTCCTGAGCATGCCAGTGCAGATTATCGCTTAGGTAAGATGACAGCTATTACGCTGGGACTAAAGTACGGTATGCAATTAGAAAATGGTAACGAACTAGCGTTTCGTTTGGAGTATTATCAACAGACCCCAGAAAATGCTGGATTTGAGCAACCAGGTTCTTTAGCCGATGAAGATCTGTATCCCGCTTTAAAAGCAGTGATAGCACAGGTAAGCTACAGTTTTTAGCGGCTTGTTTGAGAACAAGATATGCGAAACACTGAAATGCCTTTCACTATAGAGCAACGAGGCGACCATATTTGTGGTCGCTTTTCTGCTATGGCCAGTCCTTGTGAGATATTGCTGGACAGTGAGGATACAAACCTCGCTAAAACACTCACTAAAATTGCTTACACAGAAAGCAAACGAATCGAAAATAAATATAGCCGTTATCAAAACAACAATGTGATGCATAGGCTAAATCAGAGTAACAATCAGGCCGTAAAAATTGATTCGGAAACAGCCAAACTGCTTGCCTTTGCCAATACCTGTTACCAAATTAGTGAGGGGTTATTTGATATCACTTCAGGAGTGCTAAGAAAGGCCTGGCAATTTGATGGTTCAGATAAAATCCCTGAGCATGCACAAGTAACTGAATTGTTACCTTATTTAGGTTGGCAACATGTTACTTATACCTCCGATTCAATCACCTTACCAGTAGGTTTTGAATTAGATTTTGGCGGTATAGGAAAAGAATATGCGGTTGATTGCGTTGCTAAAGCATGCCAGCAAGTAGCGCCAAATGTATCTGTTTTAGTTAACTTCGGCGGTGATATACAAGTTACCCAAGCGCGCAAATCACAGCCATATTGGCAGGTGGGTATCGAAGACCCAAGTAATGCTTCTGGGGGCATTGCCATGGTTAATATTGCCAGTGGTGGACTGGCAACAAGTGGCGATGCAAACCGCTACCTGCTTAAAAATGGAGTTCGATATAGTCACGTTCTAAATCCGAAAACCGGTTACCCGATCCAACAAGCACCGCGCTCTGTAACCGTCGCTGCTCAACATTGCATTCAAAGTGGTTTGCTAGCAACTTTGGCACTCTTGCAAGGCCAAAACGCAGAAACCTTTCTCCAGCAACAAAACTGCAAACATTGGTGTTTTTGGTAGCCCCTTTTTATCCTTCAATCTATTTACTCCTTTGAAAATTAATGCGATTCTGAAATGCTGCTTTGCGAAGTAGAAAGGAGAAGCCGAAGGGATTGTAAAATTAGGCTTGGATTCAACACGCTGTTTTCAAATCAGTGAATTCAAGCCAGCAAAGGAGCATGGTTTCATGTCAAATATTCCAACTACTTTACTTGAGCACCAACGAAGTTTTTTAACTAAACTGACCTCTCAAATATCGAAAGATGAACGATTTGTGGGTCTCGCCCTATCGGGATCTGCTGCAGAAAATAAAGTCGATAGATTCAGTGATCTGGATTTAGTCATTGCCGTTTTGCCATCCCACCTTGAGCAGGTAATGCAGCAACGTCAGGCAATAGCTGCAAACATGGGAAGGCTAGTCGCTTGTGCAACGGGAGAGCATGTAGGCGAACCTAGACTGTTAATTTGTCTGTTCGATAGCGAAGAGCCATTGCATGTTGATTTGAAGTTTGTGTCTATAGAAGACGCCCATCAGCGGGTAGATACGCCTGTCGTATTATGGGAGGTCGATAATTGTTTAAGCCAAATATATCAAGGCGGCGAAGGACATTATCCCATCCAACCGCCTCAATGGTTCGAAGATCGGTTTTGGATTTGGATGCACTATGGTGTAACAAAAGTAGCTCGCGGCGAACTATACGAAGCCCTAGACTTCGTGTCGTTTATACGACAAACCGTGATTGGACCTTTAGGTATGTTTAATCATGGATTTGAACCTAATGGTCTACGTAAAATTGAGTTCAAACTACCAAAGTTATCTCAGGAGTTAGCCAAAACAGTTGCACAAAATGATAGAAAGTCATTATTTATTGCCTTGGAAAGATTAGCCGAAATTTATGTTTCGCTAAGGCAAGTGCACATCGAGCAACTTGAATTAAAAGAAGCAGCTCAGCAATTGGCGATGGCCTACTTGCACAAAGAAGCATCAACCAAACAAGTTGAGCTATAAACTAGATAATCACATAAAGGCTATAAGGTAAATTTAAGGCAATTCAATGGATTGCCTTTTTATTCAAAACTCAAGTAAAGTAGCGCAGATGAATAGTCACTGCCACTGTTGAGCAATGTTTGTCGTTGTTTAATCAATACATCAGAGAATTTAAAAGGATAATAGAATGACAATTGGTGCAATTTTACCATTGAGTGTTAGGGGAAGTTACGATGTGGATGACTTGGGTAGAACTGAAATCCTTTTCAAAACTCTAGACGCATTCTGTGAACCCGGTTTATTCTCAAAGTTTTTGATTGTTACCCCGCCAGACGAAGTACAAATAGTCACTGAAAAAGTAAGACGCTGGGCACAATTTAATCCCGTGGTGATGTCTGAAGAGGATCTCGTACCAGAATTGGGTAAACATCAACATATGCGCGGCTGGCGAAAACAACAAATTGTCAAAATAGCTGCATACACACAATTCACTGACGAATTTTACATTACCTTCGACGCTGACGTTATTTGTTTGAAACCCCTGTCTATAGAAAAGTTGATTGTTCAAGGCAAAGCACTACTGCAATACGAACCCCGCAGTTTTCACCCTAAATGGTGGAAGTCGTCTGCCCGCCTATTAAAAATGTCTCCAGAGGTAGGTGATACTTCAAAAGGTATGCACGTAACCCCGGCAATATTATCGACTAAGTTAGCCAAGCAACTGACCGAAGAATTAACCACACTTTGGAAAAAAGATTGGGTAAAGGCATTATGTTCATTGCACAACCCTAAACATCCTGGGAATTGGCGGATATCACGATTTTTGATGCTGAAATGGACAGAGTATTCGCTGTATTATCTGTGTTCGATGAAAAATAAAAACCTAGATAAGTTTCATATCACCGCAGGAAGTCAGACCCACCCACAGTTATTACTAATCCATGATTCTCATCCATATGAAGATTGGGATACGGCGAAAAGCTTTTCATCAGATTGCCCAGGGCTTTTCTGTGTAGTTGGCAGTAAATCTCGATTAGAACCAGAAGAAGTCTGGCAACGGATTAGTCCATTTGTGCCAGTTAAATCGTAATAACAGTCAAGCATGGCATAAAAAGGCAATAAAAAAGGCAATCATGTGATTGCCTTTTTTGAGTTTTCTATCAATTCGTTAGACTAGTCTAACGATAAATTGAATTAGATAACTTGAATGTTCTCAGCTTGAGGACCTTTTTGGCCTTGGCCGATAGTGAATTCAACTTTTTGACCTTCTTTAAGAGTCTTGAAGCCGTCACCAACGATTGAACGGAAATGAGCGAAAACATCAGGGCCGCCTTGCTGCTCGATGAAACCAAAACCTTTATCTTCGTTGAACCACTTAACAGTTCCTACTACTTTATCAGACATATTATATCTTCCTGTAAAAATTAAATTGGGTGCCAAAATTGGCAGGTTTAGCATAAAAAGAGACCGAACTTAAAAACAACAGGACGAAGAACAACGATATAACAACGAACATGTAGATATTTAACGAGGTTTTCTTAGCTAGGCGAAGCATACCCTACTTTGAGATTCTGTCAAATTAAATATGTAAATTAATCCAATAAAATCTGGCATTTAATTTGTTATTGTACAGTTTTAGTACAGAATCATTAGCATTCTCGAATTCGATTTTCACACTGAAATCGTACAATTAATGTTCTATTTGAAATCGCTAATTTTGAGTTATTGGCATCGATTTACCATTAGCATAGCGATTCTTAAGGTAAGCGAGTATTAACCATATCCAAATCTGATTTGGTTGGGTAAAATGTTTATCAAATAACATTTTTCAATAAAAAAAGATGGCAAGTAGAACGATATGAAAAAAATAATACTGATCCTCACCACAACGTTGTTTTTAACCTTGAATGCGGATGCGAAAGAAGAATCCGACAAAGAAATCAAGCAAATTCCTGAAGCACAGATGAGCGTAACCGAGCATAAAGGTAAATTTAATGGCACCAGCATTAAATATAAGGTTAGCGCTGGTGATAGTCATCTTTTAGATGCCAAGGGCAAACCTAAAGCCAGTATTTTTCATATCGCTTACACGCGCACAGACGTGAAAAATTCCGAATCTAGACCGCTATTATTTGTATTCAATGGTGGACCAGGCTCGTCATCTGTATGGATGCACATGGGCTTGTTTGGCCCAAAACGTGTGGTATTACCTAGTGATGCAGAACAAGTAGGCGCTGCACCATTTAATCTCAAAGACAATCCTCTAAGTCTGTTAGATATTGCAGACATGGTATTTATCGATCCCGTCGGCACTGGATTCTCAACGCCTCTTGGTGAGTATGAAGGTAAAGCGTTTTGGGGCGTTAAACAAGATGCTGAAATACTCGCTGAGTTTGTGCGCGTGTACATTACTGAAAACAATCGATGGAATTCACCTAAATATTTGGCCGGGGAAAGTTACGGTACCACTCGTGCTGGGGCTATGGTTAAGGAACTCCAAGAAGGTTGGGGGTCGATTGATTTAAACGGAATCTTACTGATATCTTCGATAATCGATTTTCAAACTGGTGACTTCACCGAAGGCAACGATCTACCTTACGTCACGTTTTTACCAACCTACGCTGCCACGGCTTGGTATCACAATAAAGTCCCGAATAAATCTAACTGGAATAGTTTGCAGGAATTCGTTGCTGAGACACGAGATTTTGCGCTAAATGAATACGCAACAGTGCTACTCAAAGGTGCTCTTGCTAAACCCGCAGAAATTGATAATGTTGTAAATAAACTGCATGCCTATACGGGGCTCAAAAAGCAGTACATTACACAATCTAAACTGCGCATTAATGAATTTTTGTTTATGAAAGAATTGATGCGAGATGAAGGTAAGGTTGTAGGTCGATTGGACAGCCGTTATCTAGGCGAAGACGCGAACATTGTCGTCGACCAGTTTGAGGCTGACCCAGCATCTTATGCCATTGATGGAGCCTACACAGCGGCGATACAACATTATTTTGCCAACGATATTAACGTTAAGCGTTCTGAGCCTTATCACGTATTGAGCGGCGAAGTATTTGTTAATTGGAATTGGCTATATGGTAATTCAGCGCGCAGTCAGGGATTTATTAACGTCACGCCGTTTATATCCAAAGGTATGCGTCAGAATAAGGACTTTAGAGTATTCGTTGCCAATGGCTATTATGATTTGGCTACACCATTTTTTGCCACTGAACACTCGATGAACCATCACGGAATAGATCTTAACCGTGTCACTATGAAATATTATGAGGCTGGTCACATGATGTATATACATGAACCATCGCTGAAAACCTTAGTGAATGATATTCGAGCTTTTATTCTTCCTTAGAAGAACCAATCGACGGATACCCAGTTGAAACGGCAGCGTTGTAGAATTGATATTTTTGAATTAGATGCGCATATCTTTCAGAAGAAAAATACACTACCAACGCTTTATCGAATTGTTCTTGAATTTTTGGCTCGATAAAACCAACACGATAGAGACTAGGTGAAAAAAGCTGATGAATGACCACAGGTTGTTCATCAACTTTACCTAATAATGTCCTATTTAAATGATTGAAGATATTTACATCCAGTACAATCGCTTGGGCTTTTTTGCTAAATAATAATTTCAGTTGGCGCGCCTGATCCGGTACTTCTCTGTAGTTAGGATTAGCCGAGGCCATTTTCAAAAAGCCATTACCTAAAAGCCTAAATGCCGACTGAAATCCAACGATTGATAAATTAGACATGTCTTGCACATCAGTTAATTCGATTTGGGAAGCGGCCAATGTAACAACGACGTTCTGATATTGAATATAGGCTTTGGAAAGTGTCATTTGCTTGGCTTGACGTTTACTACTCAAAGTTGCTACGGCATCAATATTGGGCATATTAAGGGTGTCGTATGAACGACCGTAAGGAATTTGAATAAATTGAGCGTCATAGCCTATGCTTTTAATAACATCTCGTATCAACTCTATTTCAAACCCAGTTCTGGCATTATTCATCACATAAGGAGGCTTATCCCACCCTACTGCTACGAATAAGTTTTGCTGGGCTGCTACAAAGTTCGACACTATTAAATTCGTCAGACAAAACAGCGCTATAAAAATTCTATGGTTAACCATTAAAAGCATTAGATTCCGATTTAGTTGAAAATTAACAAGCCGATCTTTGTCTACCTTGATACTATTGTAAAATGACTTTATAGGAAACCCCGATGCCTTGGATTCAACTAATAATAGACACCCACGCTGAAAATGCGGAACAGATTGGCGACATGTTATCGGCCAATGGTGCGCAAGCTGTAACCTTTACTGACGCCAAAGATACACCAATGTACGAACCTAAACCTGGAGAGGTCATGTTATGGCCAGACACTCAAGTGATAGGCTTATATGACGCAGAGTTCGATATGCAGCGTGTTGTATCGCAACTTGAGAAGTCTAAGATTTTAGGAAAAGGATTTTCCCACAAATTAGATCAACTTGAAGACAAAGACTGGGAGCGGGAATGGATGGATAATTTCCACCCAATCCAGTTTGGCAAGCGGCTTTGGATATGCCCAAGTTGGCGAGACATCCCCGACCCAACAGCCGTAAACGTGATGCTTGACCCTGGACTTGCGTTTGGAACCGGTACTCACCCTACTACCTCTTTGTGTCTACAATGGTTAGACGCCCTCACTTTGGAAGGTAAAACCGTGGTCGATTTTGGCTGCGGTTCGGGCATTCTGGGTATTGCCGCATTGAAATTAGGTGCAGAATCTGTAGTTGGTATAGATATCGACCCTCAAGCTCTTTTAGCCAGCAAAGATAACGCTGGGCGCAATGATGTGGCAGATAAAATAAGCGTATTCTTACCTAAGGATCAACCAGATTTGCAGGCAGATATCGTACTTGCCAATATCTTAGCGGGTCCGTTGAGAGAATTGCGCGAAGTGATTACTAACTATTGCAAATCAGGTGGCCTGTTAGTTTTATCCGGTATATTGGCCAACCAAGCTGAAGAAATAGACCAACTTTATTCGGCAGACTTTGATATGGAACCTATCGCCATCGAAGGTGACTGGGCCAGAGTATCAGGTAAGAAAAAATAATTTATTTAGATCAATTGAGGTTCAAGTTGGTTTTTAGCTAAATTTGAGCCTCAGCAATCCCTTTTAATCCCCCCTCGGGTTTCAAAAACGACTTTTTCAAAAATTTTTTAAAAATAAAATCAGACCGATTAGTCCATCCGAAGGATTTGTAACAAAACTTCACAAATTGATATGAAATAACATAAGGTTTTGTTTAACAAATAATATTTCTCCAAATCAATAGTTTAAAAAATAACTCAAAGACTGGTCAGGCCATGGAAAGCTATGTCTGTCAAGGCCTTGAACGCAAATAAATTATACTTTTGTTTAAAATTTAGCCTTTTCAAAACGTTCAAAAAACCGTAACATAGCGCCCGTTTTGACTAGCCGAACATTTATTGTTCAACAAAAGGGCCTATTAACTCATGCAGATTGGTCAATATGTATTAGACAATAATCTCATGTTAGCACCTATGGCAGGTGTTACTGATAGACCCTTCAGACAAATGTGTAAACATTTGGGTGCTGGGCTTGTGGTGTCAGAAATGCTGTCATCCAATCCTAAGGTTTGGAATACAGACAAATCAAAGCAACGGATGGATCATACGGGTGAATCAGGCATTCGCTCTGTACAGATCGCCGGCGCAGATCCACAGCTTATGGCTCAAGCGGCACAACTAAATGTTAGTAATGGCGCTCAGATTATTGATATCAATATGGGGTGCCCTGCTAAAAAAGTGAATAAAAAGATGGCTGGGTCTGCTTTATTGCAATACCCCAAATTGGTTGAAGAAATTATTCAATCAGTGGTTAATGCTGTCGATGTGCCTGTTACGCTGAAAATTAGAACGGGTTGGAACCAAGATAATCGGAACGGTGTAGAAATCGCGAAGATTGCCGAAAACAATGGTATCCAATCTTTGGCAGTGCATGGACGTACTAAAGCCTGCATGTACAAAGGCAATGCGGAATTCGAAACGATTGCTAAAATAAAACAATCAGTTTCAATACCTGTTGTTGCAAACGGTGATATCACCAGTGCTTTGAAAGCAAAAGAAGTACTGGATATGACCAATGCGGATGCATTGATGATAGGTCGTGGAGCCCAAGGTAACCCTTGGATATTTCGCGAAATATTACATTATCTGAACACCGGCGCAGAGCTTCCCGCGCCAACTATTGATGAGGTTCGTAGCGTCATGCTTGAACACGTCAGTAATGTTCACCAGTTTTATGGTGATTTTATGGGAGCCAGAATAGCCCGCAAGCATGTGGGGTGGTATTTAGCAGATCACGACAAGGAACGCGTATTTCGAGCTAAATTCAATGTAATCGAAGATGCTCAAGAGCAACTCGACCAATTGAATACGTATTTTGAAAAACTGGCAGAGTGTCATTCAATGTCACCTGCTGCTTAATTTTTTATCAACTAAAGAGCACGATGTTTATGTTCGATCAAAATGTGACTTCACCTTTCACTACTACAGTGACAACTCCATCTCAAACTCAAGCTCAAAAGCCTTTGAGAGATTCTGTTAAACAAGCTGTTAATAAGTATTTAAGACAGTTAGATAACACTGACGTCGAAAATGTTTATGAATTAGTTTTAGCTGAGGTGGAAGCGCCTTTATTGGAAGAAATAATGACTTTCACTCGCGGTAACCAAACTCGCGCAGCTATCATGATGGGTATCAACCGTGGTACGCTTCGTAAAAAGTTAAAGCAATACGGAATGAACTAATGATTGGGTTTACCCACATCATGTTTCAAGTAACAATTTAATCTAAAGAGCACCTCAGGGTGCTCTTTTTGTTTTCGCTATACCTGACTATTTGGTCAATTTAATCTTCACACAATCAAGAGTAAAAGAATGACATCTGCTAAACCCATCCGCCGCGCACTATTAAGTGTTTCAGATAAAACCGGCATAGTTGAATTTGCCACCTCTCTAGTTGAACAAGGAGTTGAACTACTATCCACTGGTGGTACAGCCAAATTACTTGCTGATGCAGGTTTAAACGTAACAGAAGTATCTGATTACACAGGTCATCCAGAAATTATGGCCGGCAGGGTTAAAACACTACATCCAAAAGTACATGGCGGCATTTTAGCCCGTCGTGGTATTGATGAAGCGGTTATGCAAGAAAATGACATTCAAGCGATTGATTTAGTTGTCGTCAATTTATATCCCTTTGCAGCAACTGTAGCCAATGAAGGATGCTCTTTAGAAGATGCCATCGAAAACATCGATATCGGCGGCCCTACAATGGTTCGCGCAGCGGCAAAAAATCACAAAGACGTTACTATAGTGGTAAATGCTAAAGATTATCAGCGTGTGTTATCTGAAATGGCTGAAAATGAAGGTTCACTGACCTACAAAACACGTTTTGATTTAGCCATTGCAGCATTCGAGCACACTGCAGAATACGACGGCATGATTGCTAACTATTTTGGTGCGCGTATCGATTCCAATGAATGTGGTGATGATTGTGAACATCAACACAGTGAATTTCCTCGTACGTTCAATATGCAACTAAGCAAAAAACAAGATCTTCGTTATGGCGAGAACAGCCATCAATCGGCGGCGTTTTATGTAGAAAATCAGATTCAAGAAGCATCCGTTGCCACAGCAAAACAACTTCAAGGTAAAGAATTGTCGTTTAATAACATTGCCGATACTGATTCTGCCCTTGAATGTGTCAAAGAATTTTCAGAACCCGCGTGTGTCATTGTCAAACATGCGAATCCTTGTGGCGTTGCACTAGGTGATGATTTGTACACGGCTTATGATAGAGCATACAAAACCGACCCTACTTCAGCCTTCGGCGGTATTATTGCATTTAACCGTGAGTTGGATGCTAAAACCGCGCAAGCTATCGTTGATCGCCAGTTCGTTGAGGTGATTATAGCTCCAGTGGTGAGTAAAGAAGCTATCGAGATTGTCGCAACGAAGAAAAACGTACGTTTATTAGAGTGTGGTGATTGGTTAGGTCAGTTAACCGATGGTTATGACTTTAAGCGTGTAAACGGTGGTTTGCTAGTACAAGAGCGCGACTTTGGAATGGTTGAAGAGCAGGATTTGACCGTTGTCAGTAAACGCCAACCAACTGCACAACAGCTAAAAGATCTGATGTTCACTTGGAAAGTGGCTAAGTATGTTAAATCAAATGCCATCGTTTATTGCAAAGATAGCATGACAATAGGCGTGGGTGCAGGACAGATGAGTCGTGTCTATTCAGCTAAGATTGCCGGCATTAAAGCTGCTGATGAGAACCTAGAAGTAAAAGGTTCAGTAATGGCATCAGATGCATTCTTCCCATTCAGAGACGGTATCGATGCGGCTGCGGCAGCAGGTATTGTCGCTGTCATTCAGCCTGGCGGCTCTATGCGTGATAATGAAGTTATCGCTGCTGCAGATGAACACGATATTGCCATGGTATTTACCGGTATGCGTCACTTTAGACATTAAGCGCGAATAATCGAAAAATCCGGCATTAGCCGGATTTTTTTTGTCTGTAGGCGGGTGCTTTAGCGCCGCAGATTTACGCCGACATGTCGTATTCCCTTCCATGGCCTGAAGGCCATGCTACAACCCCACATTTTCGAATAATAATCCATGGCCTGTAGGCGGATGCTTTAGCGCCGCAGATATACACCGACATATCGTATTCCCTTCCATGGCCTGAAGGCTATGCTACAACCCCACATTTTCGAATAATAATCCATGGCCTGTAGGCGGATGCTTTAGCGCCGCAGATTTACGCCGACATATCGTATTCCCTTCCATGGCATGTAGGCCATGCTACAAGAATGAAATCTTCTGGTCCGTGGAACATTGCTGTTGGCTAACAAAATGAAGAATTTTGCAAATTACACAGCTAAGTAGTATTTTTGACTAATAAATCGTACTAGAAACCAAGAAATTAACATCGGCAATATTTAACTAACTGTTTTTATTATGAATTTTAATTGGTATTCAATTTGCTTTTGTAGACATTAAAGCACACAACAACAGTTTTAAAGAGGAATATATATGGACATTTTGCTAGTATTTGTTTTACCGATCGTCATTTTAGGAATGATATTTGGGCATAGACAAAAAATGATGGACGCTAAAGTGAAATTAGAGTCAGGCTCTGGCAACCTAGCCGCTTTAGAGGCTGAACTTAAATCAGTAAAAGAGCGCCTCAATACCCTTGAAGCAATAGTTACCGATGACAAATATCAACTCAATCAAGAATTTTCCAAATTAAAAAGTGCTAATTAGTATCCTCGAAGCCAATTGAAGATAAAAAGCGTGCAGTTAGACACGCTTTTTACGCTTTTATTCTGTACAATTCATCGCAATATTAAGCTCTACTCCTTACTCAATCAGTTAATAAGATAATCTATTCATGAAAATACTTATCATCGGCGGCGGTGGTCGCGAACACGCTTTAGCATTCAAATCAGCTCAAAATGACTATGTAGATACTGTTTATGTGGCACCAGGTAACGCTGGTACTGCTATAGAAGACAAATTGGTCAATATCGATATCCAAGCAGATGATGTGAACGGTTTACTCGAATTCGCCGTGCAAAATGCCATCGATTTAACCATAGTAGGACCTGAAGCACCTCTAGTTCTTGGCGTAGTGGATGCATTTCAAGCTAAAGGGTTAACCATATTTGGACCATCGAAGGCTGCGGCACAATTGGAAGGCTCTAAAGCCTTTACGAAAGATTTTTTAGCACGCCACAAGATCCCTACTGGTGATTATCAAAATTTTACTGAAATTGAACCTGCACTGGCATATTTGAAACAAAAAGGTGCACCTATTGTCATCAAAGCCGACGGCTTGGCTGCTGGTAAAGGCGTTATCGTTGCTATGACCGAGCAAGAAGCTGAAGATGCGATTCGCGACATGTTAGCTGGAAATGCCTTTGGAGATGCCGGTAGCCGTGTGGTCATAGAAGAATTTCTAGACGGAGAAGAAGCCAGCTTTATTGTTATGGTAGATGGTAAAAACGTCCTATCATTCGCCACCAGCCAAGACCATAAGCGAGTTGGCAACGGCGATACAGGTCCTAACACTGGTGGCATGGGTGCTTACTCACCAGCCCCAGTAGTCACGCCTGAAATTCACCAAAGAATTATGCAAGAAGTTATCTATCCAACGGTCAATGGAATGGCAAGTGAAGGAAATCCTTATTCAGGTTTTTTATATGCCGGACTGATGATTATGGCTGACGGTACGCCTAAGGTAATTGAATACAACTGCCGCTTTGGAGACCCAGAAACTCAGCCCATTATGTTACGTTTGCAATCAGACATAGTTGCACTTTGTTTGCAGGCTACAGCTGGCAAACTTGATCAAGCAAGCATCGATTTTGATCCTAGAGCTGCAGTAGGCGTGGTACTCGCTGCAGGTGGGTATCCTGGAAGTTACGCAAAAGGTGATGAAATTCAGGGGTTGGATCTAGCGTCACAAACTGAAGGCAAAGTGTTTCATGCCGGTACTCAGCTAGTAGATGGTAAAGTTACCACTAATGGTGGACGAGTATTGTGCGCCACCGCCTTAGGAAATTCAGTGACGGAAGCGCAAAAGAATGCCTATAATTTAGTCCATAAAATAAACTGGGACGGTATGTTTTATCGTGATGATATTGCCTACCGAGCCATTGCCAGAGAACAAAGTTAAATTGGACACTAAAGATAACAAACCAGGCAAACAGGGTGATCCTCTCCATGGCATCACCCTGAAAAAAATGCTTGAAGAACTGCAGAAAGAATATGGATTTGAAGGCTTAGGCTGGCGCATAAAAGTGAAATGCTTTATTGAAAATCCGAGCATGAGCTCAAGTTTGAAGTTTTTACGAAGAACGCCTTGGGCTCGTAAGAAAGTCGAAGAGCTATACTTATCGACCTTCTGCAAATAACAAATTTTCGATAGTAAGTGCCCGCTTATTAATCCACATATTAAGGGTCGCCGCTACGCTTCGCACGTCATAGAGTGCGTTGTGAATGTGGCCCTGTAATGTTAATCCATGAAAATTAGCCAGCGCACCGCTGGACTGCTCGAAACCCGCCAAACCTAATTTACGCGCGATAAATTGTAAATTATGAAAACCTTGCTGAAACTCTGGCAGCTCAACAGCATACAATTTGCAATTTTGTTGCAACACAGACAGATCATTGCCCCAAGAATACACTGGGAGTTTCCCCTGCCGACAAAAGTGATGGAACTGCGTCAATGCAGATGCGAAGTCTACGCCCAGTTCGTCAATCATGTTCTGTTCAATACCAGTTAGGTCTGTAATGTAATCACTGAGTTGCGGATTGATGGTTGGCTTTATCAACTCATTGAAGCTAGCTAATATGGAAACTGAAGATGCGGATACAGAGAGTTTTACTGCGGCCAGCTGAATCAACTCCCGTTGCTCCCAGCTTTTTGACCAGTTGCGCTGTTTCGACCCAACCCAAGCGGTAAATTCAGTATCAAAAAGCACGCATTCAAAAACTTGCATCAATCTCCACAGAGCATATAGTTAAATTAGTCTATAAACTTATAATGTAGTACAAATGCACAAAGTCAAATTATTATGTTAAACCAGATTGTAATAGGTTCTGTCATCATCATTTTGACGATTATCGTTCAAGTGATTTTTTTAGGTATTTTATCATCTCGTTTTGATCAAATACGTAAAATGGATTCCAAAGATTATAGACATATTAAAAGCCCCATTATCATTATACTGTCGGTCCTATGGATAGTGCTGGGGCTGACCATAGACATGTGGATTTGGGCTTTTGCATTTCTGTTAGTTGGCGAATTTAGTGAATTGGAAGAATCCCTTTATTTTGCCATCGCGTCCTTCACAACCCTTGGATTTGGAGATGTGATTTTAAGCCAACAATGGCGAATTATGGGCGCACTCAGCGCGGTAAATGGGCTTCTTGTGTTCGGACTGAACGCCGCATTTCTAGTGGAGCTGATGGGCATAACCTGGGGTAAGTCCAGACGTAAATAGAAATAAAGACACTAGGGGAAATTGAAGTGCAAACAAAAACACTATTTGAAACCTTTGCTGTTATAAAACCAGATCTCAGCGTCACCACAAAAAATCTTAGCGATTCAATTTACCAAGAATTAGACGATGAGTTTTCCTCTTTTAAAGGTCATTCATTAGTCTCTGCTCATGAGTTTAATGAAAACTGGCAATCTTGGGAAAAGCACCCAGCAGGGGATGAAATAGTCATACTTTTATCTGGTCAATGTGAATTAATCATCCGCTTTGATAAAAAACAGCAACAGCGTATTTTGAGCCAACAAGGTGACTATGTCGTGATTCCAAAAAATCATTGGCATACGGCGCGGATATCTACTCCCACTCGCATATTGTTTATCACTCCAGGGCAAGGAACGCAAAATACGACAACACCTTTTTAAGACAAAATTCGAATTGAATTAAATTTTGTCTAAGTAAATGACTTGACCATTGGCCTTAGCTTGCTTATAAATAGTGGTCCTTACTCCTCAAAACGTTCACTATGTCTGTAAAACATCCAATTATTGCAATAACAGGTTCCTCTGGAGCAGGTACAACTACGACGACCAATGCCATCAGGCATATTTTTCGTAATTTAGCTGTCAATGCGGCCTCTGTGGCGGGCGATAGTTTTCACCGTTTCACTCGTCCTGAAATGGAAGTTGAAATACGTAAAGCGCAAGAACAGGGGCGGCATATTAGTTATTTTGGTCCAAAAGCCAATGACTTCATTATGCTCGAAAAACTGTTCGCTCAATATGGAGAAACAGGCTCGGGTCAGCATCGCCAATATTTGCACACATTTGACGAAGCGGTGCCGTTCAATCAAATGCCTGGAACATTTACGCCGTGGCAAGATTTACCCGCAAACACCGACTTATTATTTTATGAAGGGTTACACGGAGGCGTTACCACTCCCGAAGCCGACGTGGCTAAACACGTTGATTTGCTGGTAGGCATGGTACCCATTGTAAACCTAGAGTGGATCCAAAAAATTATTAGGGATACCACTGACCGAGGTCATACCCGTGAAGCTGTGATGAGCAGTAT
Source organism: Aliiglaciecola sp. NS0011-25 (assembly GCF_040370605.1). Classification (NCBI taxonomy): domain Bacteria; kingdom Pseudomonadati; phylum Pseudomonadota; class Gammaproteobacteria; order Alteromonadales; family Alteromonadaceae; genus Aliiglaciecola; species Aliiglaciecola sp. NS0011-25. Next base: position 102,883 of record NZ_BAABWR010000005.1, on the reverse strand, counting down.
TGTGCGAAGTTTAGAAGACTACTTTCACTATATAACCCCACAGTTTTCTAATACCCATGTGAATTTTCAGCGGGTTCCTACAGTTGATACCAGCAATCCATTCAGTGCGCGAGAAATTCCGACCCAAGACGAAAGTTTTGTAGTGGTTAGATTCCGCCGCGAAATGAAAAATGTAGACTTCCCGTATTTGTTAAAAATGATCGATGGTTCTTTCATGTCGAGAATTAACACATTCGTGGTACCTGGCGGAAAAATGGGTCTGGCAATGGAATTGATCTTGTCGCCACTTATTGAAGAATTATTGGAACGTAAACGTAAAGCCGGTTTCCAAATGGATTGGGTGACGAATAAGTAGTGGACGATTCAACCAATTCGCTCCGTTGGGGAATAATTGGATGTGGCAATGTCTGTGAAAAGAAAAGTGCTCCGGCTTACCAACAGGTCGACGGCTTTAGGCTACAAGGAGTAAGTGCTCGCACACCTGGAAAAGCATTAGATTTCGCAACACGACATAATGTACCCAATCATTATACATCTGCACAAGCACTCATAGATGATCCCAATATAGACGCCGTTTACATAGCAACTCCACCTGACAGTCACTGTGAGTTAGCATTAAAAGTCGCCAGCGCAAATAAAATTTGCTGTATAGAAAAACCGATGGCATTAAACTTCCGTCAATGCCAACAAATAGAGCGCACCTTTGAAACTCAAAAGCTGGCGCTTTTTGTTGCTTATTATCGCCGTTCATTACCTGGTTTTGTGCAAATTAAACAAGCAATAAGTAGCGGCAAAATCGGTCAAATTAGACAAGTTTCATGGCATTACAGTAGACCGCCATCAGATAATGATCTACGCCAAAAACCAAACTGGCGCACAGACAAAAATGTTGCCATTGGTGGGTACTTCGAAGATCTTGCCAGTCACGGTTTAGATATCCTTAGCTTTCTTCTTGGAAGGGTTCAACACGCACAAGGGATTTGTACGAATCAACAGGGGCTATACACTGCCCATGACGCTATTGTGGCTAACCTGCTGTTTGAAAACGGTGTGACAGGCAACGCCACTTGGAATTTTGCTAGTCACCTTTATCAGGATAAGATGCAGGTTTTAGCTGATAAGGGCAGCATAGAATTCGCCATTTTTGGTAATCAGCCGGCTAACATATATACCAAGGATGGCAATGAAACCCTAGCAATGCCGACGCCCGATCCAATTCAAGGTCCGTTTGTTCAAGCCATGGCCGACCATTTACGAGGCGTAAGCAAACATCCTAGTCAAGCTGTAAGCGCCAGCCACACTAATTGGATAATGGACAAAATTTTGGGTGTATTGTAAAAAAGTGACTCTAACAATCACAGCGATTCAGTAATTTACCGCGCTGAAATCCCTCCCACAAACAATTTGTAACACTCCACTTAACATTGTTACTTAGCTAATCTTTTGAATTCCCTACTATTCATTTATAGTGGTGTGATATTCGGTTTATTTCCTTTTGGGGCTCGACATGGGACAAGAAACACAAAAAGTATTGGTTGTTGATGATGATATGCGCCTGCGAAGCTTACTTGAACGCTATTTAGTAGAGCAGGGATATCAAGTGCGTTCAGCCGCCAACTCTGAGCAGATGGATCGTCTTTTGGAACGTGAAAACTTTCATTTGTTGGTACTCGATTTAATGTTACCCGGTGAAGATGGCCTATCGATCTGTCGTCGTTTACGTCAAAAAGAAAACGAAATACCGATTATTATGCTAACTGCAAAAGGTGACGAAGTAGACCGTATAATTGGGTTGGAGATGGGCGCTGACGACTACCTACCTAAACCATTTAATCCACGGGAATTATTAGCCCGAGCAAAAGCCGTATTGCGTCGTAAAACCAATGAAGCGCCTGGCGCGCCCTCGATGGAAATGCAGGTGGTGGAGTTTGGTAAATACAAATTAAACCTAGCTACCCGTGAAATGTTTTCAGATGGCGAAGCGATCACCCTAACAAGTGGCGAATTTGCAGTGTTAAAATCCTTGGTTACTCATCCCAGAGAACCTTTGTCTAGAGACAAGCTAATGAATTTGGCCAGAGGCCGTGATTACAGCGCATTGGAGCGCAGTATTGATGTGCAAGTTTCTCGTTTACGCCGCATGTTGGAAATAGATCCGGCTAACCCTCGCTACATTCAAACCGTTTGGGGGTTAGGATATGTGTTTGTTCCCGATGGCGAAGCACAGTAATTGCCCCAACTCATTAATATCTGGGTTGAATAGTCACTGGTGAGAATCTTTCCTAAAAGCGCATTTGGCCAAACCGTTTTATTAATTGGCGTATTGTTACTGATTAATCAGGTAGTCTCTTATCTGTCAGTGACCTATTATTTTATTCGTCCAAATTATCAACAGATAAACTCGTTAATCGCCAAACAAATTAACATGGTATTTTTGGAAGAGGTTGATTATCTCAATCCGAAAACCCAAGACAATATCTTTAATGCCACAAACATTCGAATCTACACAGAAAAACAAGCCATTGAAAGTGGACTTCAACAGGCCATTTATTATCAATTTTTCTCTCGACAAATTTCTGATTTACTCGGTGGAGAAGCAGACGTTAGGATCTCAGCCTCAGAGCCGTTCTTAATTTGGGTCAATCCTCCACAGGACTCTAACGTGTGGATATCCATTCCCATGGCTAGCTTCACTGAAGGCGATATATCCCCCTTAACTATTTATTTGATAGTAATCGGTATTTTGAGTGTGGCAGGTGGTTGGATTTTTGTTCGCCGCTTGAATAAACCGATTCACGCCTTACAGGTTGCCGCATTAGAGGTGGCAAAAGGTAACGTGCCAGCGCCATTAAAAGAGCAAGGTGCAAGCGAACTGATTGCGGTAACCAGTGCATTTAATCAAATGTCTAAGGGAATTAAGCAGTTAGAGGATGACAGAGCGTTATTAACCGCGGGTATTTCACATGATCTGCGCACGCCGTTGACACGAATACGTTTAGCCAGTGAAATGCTACCTGATGAACAATTATGGATAAAAGAAGGCATTGTTCACGACATCGAAGACATGAACGACATTATCGATCAATTTATTGATTATGTTCGACAAGATACGCGGGAGCGTCGTGAAAAATTGTCGTTAAACGAATTGATTGAAGATGTGGTTCAAGCCCGTAATATTCAAGAAAATCACCATATCGATACCCACTTATCTGAATTACCAATGCTGATGATTCGACGAGTCGCAATCAAACGCGTACTAGATAACCTGATTGAAAATGCGTTTCGTTATGGCAGTCAAAATATTCTGATTACCAGCGGACATGACAAACGCAACAGACAAGTATTTTTTGAGGTGCGAGATTACGGTCCAGGTATCCCTGAAGAAAATATTGAAGACTTATTTCAGCCTTTTACTCAAGGGGATAAAGCCAGAGGTAGTGGCGGTTCTGGACTGGGATTGGCAATTATCAAACGTATTGTAGGGCTGCATAAAGGTAAAATCGAACTCAGTAATCATTCTGAAGGTGGGCTACGGGCAAGAGTCACCCTACCCACAGACTAACCGATTAAGCCATTGGCAAATTGATGGATGACGCAAGCTTTAAATGCTTTGCTTTAATAATTCAAGGCAGTAAGTTTGTTGTCATGTTTACAACAACCCTACTCCTTGATATGACCGCCAATCTCGGTGTTTTATTGGGTGCTTCTGGCTTGCCCTAATCGCCAACAATAGCGCGATAACTATGAGCAAAATTTGCAGGTAAAATAACGTCTCCCGCATTGAAAACAGTTCCATCGCTGGCTTGCCATTTTAGTGCTTTACCGGTGCTGGAACCCTTTGGTAAAACAAAGCTGTTCAAATCACTGTTAATTTTAAAAATATCTTCCCCAATGAACCTCAAGCCAGCAGGCAAATCCACATGGCTTAGGCGGTTAGCAAGAAACGCTTTGTGCCCAATGGACGTAAGCCCAGCAGGTAGATCCACACTGGTTAAGCGGTTATCTCTAAACGCACTATCCGCAATCGACGTAAGCCCCGCAGGCAAGTCTACGCTGATTAAGAAGTTTACATTAAACGCACTTTCCTCGATGGTCGTTATTCCAGCAGGCAACGTTAAATTGACTATGCGGTTATTTTGGAACGCAAAATCACCAATGGATGTAACCCCAGCGGGCAAATCCACGGTGATGAGGCTGTTATCTCGAAATGCGCTGCTCTGAACCGACGTCAGCCCAGCAGGCCATGTCACGCTGATTATGCTATTGGTGGCAAACGCGCTTTGTTCGATAGTGGTCAGCCCTTCAGGCAAATCCACACTGGTTATATTGTTGAACTCAAAAGCAGCATCGCCAATGGATGTCAGCCCAGCGGGTAATTCTATTTTGCTTATGCGGTTATTCTGAAAAGCGAATTCGCCGATGGATTTAAGCCCGGCAGGAAAAACCACACTGGTTAAGCCATTTGCTTGAAAGGCATTACCGCCAATCCCCTTTATCTTTTGTCCGTCGAGCATGTCAGGAATAATAATATCCGGTTGATGATTATTGCCATTAATGTCAGTAAGAATAGATGAGGTAATTATTCCATCGACTACCGTCACATCTGTTGTTTTGAGGGTATAAGGTGTTTGTGAATTGGCTATAAAACTGAGTGCAAACAAAACGATTGCACTGAATATCATTCTACTCATCTTCATATTCTATGATCTCCTGGTAAGCTGTATTTGAAGTGTTGGGAAGGTATCGCCTCTAGGCCATATCAATTTATTCGAGAACATAAAGTGCGATTTCAACTTCATGAAATGACTATATAATCGGGTCACATTTTCATATGAACCCGATTATTCTCAATTAAATATCAAATAGTTAAGGCTATTGAACTGACATTTTACCAGTGGTAGCTAGCACCAAATGTAATACGACGGTCTGTCAGTCCTTGGAAACACAATAAAGAACCCTCAGTAACACAGGATTGCTCGACTTCTGATTCCGTTAAGTTCACCGCTTCAATGCCAATGTTCAATTGCTCAGTTACATCATAACTAACGCTGGCATTAAGTTGCCCTCTGTCTTCTTGTACAACCATGAAACCCCAAGGGTAACTAGATGTACTACCAAAATCTTCTGAACGATAAGCTTCACGCCATGTATAACGCATACGTGCTGAAAGACCGTACTTTTCGTAATACAAGGTGAAGTTATACGCATTTTCAGAAAGATCCGGTAATCCATGCAAAGCAGAAACATCGATATCATCTATCCCTGTTGAAGCTGCAAAGACCGCATTCGCGCGATTTGTGGCATTATCAATTGCTTCACCACCATCGAACTTTTGGATGGTGTAGTTAGCTAGAATACCAAAGCCCGATGCCCAACCTAACTCATCTTCAAAGCCAGATAGATCATACTGGACAGCCATTTCAATCCCTTTTTGAGTAGTTTTCCCGGTGTCATTGATGGTAGTCGACCAAGGCACACAAACACCTACACCAACAGGACCGAATACATTGATATCAGCAATGGGATTCCAGATGCCGCCTTGCTCACACTCAGGACCGATAATGTCACGAAAACCAGTCTCAGGATCTTCATACGGGTCGTTTTGTTGACCAACGTGTAAGTCTTTACGTGTTTTATGGAAGTAACCTATGCTCACAACACTTGCTTCTGCAAAATACCACTCAGCAGAGATATCAAATGAGGTTACTTCTTCAGGGACTAAGCCAGGATTACCCACTGAAACGGCTGGGTTAGGGCTTGTTGAATAGGTAACTGAAGTTGAAAGGTCGTTAAAGTCAGGTCGGCGAATATCTTTTCCCCAACCCGCGCGCAGAACGATGTCGTCTGTTACATCAGCAACAATGTTGATTCTGGGTAGTAGGAAATCATAGTCACCAACGGTTGTGACCTGTGAAATAGTAGGGTCGCCATTAGCATCTGTGGTAATTGAGTTACCTGTTGAAGCCACTTCGGTTTCTAAATAACGGACACCAAAATTACCGCGTATGTATTCGGTTGAGAAGTTTGCCTGCGCGTAAATAGCGTCAGTAGTTTCTTCAATATCAAAGAATGCGTTAACTTCTGAAGTGGGTGCAGTAATGGGAATGGAACCACCATGTGCAGTAACCGCTTCATTGAGTATGCGTAACACCTTGTCTTGACCGGCCGTTATCATTTCAGGATTTACCATAAGGAAATCTTTAACAAATAACTCTCTGCCATCTGCATCACCAAAGTTATCAGGGCCTGCAGTGAGAAGCTCTGCGAACAAATCACCTCTCGGGCTATCTGAATAATTTCTTAAACTAACGTTGGCACGAATTTGGTCAGTCATACTAGTGGCTTTACTATGACGATATCCAAGGTCAAGTGTGGTAAACACAGACCAATCTAAGTCATAGACAAAATCAGCTCGAAAAGCGTCTTCAGTGTTTTCGGTAAGATCTCGCGCTGTGTCTACTGACCGTAACATATAGTTAGCTGGGTCCATCATGTCTGCTACACTTGGTGCGTTTGCCGCATCAAATGCAATACCAAAAGCGAGTGAGCCACCGGTTAAGTCATATTCGAATGGGGTTCCATTTTCATTAGATGAATTAACCGCTGCATTAGGGTTGATAAAGTTAAGAGTGGTGTTAATTCTTGGATTGGTGGATTCAGAATTAGAGGATGCCACCTCTACAGTGACTTTTAAGTTTTCACCTTGCCATTCACCGCCAAGCCTAAATATTTCACTCTTGGTTACACGTGAACTAGTATCGCCTGCAAAGCGCAAGTTGGGATCGGCACCGCCATCTTCTACCGGAATAACACCTTTTAATGCCGCTTGGATACTGCCAAGATCTTGGCCATCTAAATTACCAAAGTTAACGGTTTCGAATTCACTAGGCACGGAAATACCAATCAGGTCACTGACACCAGATGCCTGTGCAGATATACTTTCTGCGTAGCGCTGTTGATCATTGATAACGGCATCAAAGTAAAATTTCATATCCGCATTGGGAGCCCATTCTAAGGAGCCAGCAAAATTCTTTGTTTCGTATTCATGGTTATCGTAATCTTGGTTAAGAAATTGAATTCCTAAAAAATCAAACTCTTGCGCATTGACTGTACCTCCGTCTGAAGTAACAACGTTGTCTCGGTCAACTCGAGGACGGAATGCAGTCACGTCTTGCTCAGCATAACTAGCGCTAAAAACAATACCAAATTCACCGATGTCGGTTTCCCAATTGTCGCCGTAGGTTCCTGACAATCGAGGCTTCACACCATCAGTAGAAAGACTACTGGATTCACCTTGCACTCTTACTGAGGCTAATGTTTCATTTAATTGCAAGGGACGAATGGTGCGTAAGTTAATAGTGCCACCCACAGAACCTTCGATGGTTTTTGCATCAGGTGCTTTGGTAACTTCAACACCTGCAATTATTGAAGCAGAAACATCTTCAAAGTTAATGCCGCTTCGACCAGCCCCTGAGCCAACCGTAGAAACACCATTAATTTCCGTTCGGTTTGCGTTGGTGCCACGGATCTGCACGCCTGTGCCCACACCCGCAGAACGCGTAATTTGTATACCTGTGACATTTTCTAAAACCTCAGCAAGGTTTTGGTCAGGCAATTTACCAATATCTACCGCTTCGATAACTTCAACCAGATTATTTGATTCGCGTTTTTCTAAAAGTGCACTTGTAAGCGCACTGCGTATTCCGCTTACCTGTATAACTTCAAGCTCTTCATCAACTTGCGCTTCTTGCGCCAAAATGGTTGGTGCTGTCAGCATCGCAACTAACGCTGCACTGTATATTCCTGTATTTGTTCTACGACTCTTTAATACAGAACTTATTTTATTAAGTTTCGCTTTCATGTGGTCTCCATTTACTTGGTAGTGTCATATTTATTGTGTATGTCTTAGCTATTTGTAAATAAATTGTTGTAACGGCGGAGCCAACCAGTTTGTCGTCTGCGTATGCTGAGTGAGCACTGTGTATTCGTTATACATAGCAATTTTGGCCTCATACTAAGTCACCAATCTGATTGAGTATAGATGACAACAAAACCGGTTTACTAAACCGGTTTATTGAATTAAATTAACATAAAATTACAGAATGTCAATATTCGAGTATTTAGGGGGTTAAGGAATTAACACGACGAGCAGATCGCCCAGAGAAATAAAATGCGCACAGCACACAAAAGACGTTAACGAATAAGTCAGGTTGGCTATAGCCCATCCAATAGATGTTGGTATTGTTCTGTGTTTAGTTGGCATAAGACCTCTTTTGAAAGCAGAGGTCTTGTCTGATGTAGATTAGCTTAGATTGATTATTGTTGCTTTGCTAGACGCGCTTAGGTTAGGCCCAAGAGCAGAATTTGCGTGGTTTTATTCAGCTTGCCCCCACAACGATTGCGAGTTTATGCACATCTTGCCATCAACAAATCCAAACCCACCGGGACGATCCTTAGCAATTAAAGCCGGGCCATCTAAATCCACAAAGTCAGCTTCGGCGGCCAACAAATAAGCAGGTGCCATTGCCAGAGATGAGCCAACCATACAGCCCACCATGATTTTAAGATTGTGTTGCTTTGCTAAGCGCAGTAGCCTCAATGCTTCAGTCAATCCGCCGGTTTTGTCGAGTTTGATGTTCACCGCTTGATATAGAGGAAGTAATCGCTCTAAGTCATCGCTGGTGTGGCAAGACTCATCGGCACAAATTGGAATACTCGACTTAAAATCAGCCAAAGCCTGATCATCACCACTGGGTAAAGGTTGTTCAATTAGGGCCACCTTGCATTCCCTTAAAGGTTCAACCACCTTCTCTAACAACTCGATGCCCCAAGCTTCATTGGCATCAACAATAAACTCACTGTTTGGGCATACTGCATGGATTGCTTGCATCCTTGCAACCACATCTTGCTCATCAAGCTTCACTTTGATTACTTTATTTGCCGCTAACTTAGCGGCCGCTTTCGCCATATTATCAACACTATCAATGCTAATGGTTTGCGCACTGTGACAAGACGATAATTGCGGCATACCAGCTAACTCAGCGACACTGCGGTGCTGTTGTTTGCTGTGCAGATCCCACAGCGCGCAATCTAAGGCATTTCTTGCCGAACCTGCGGGTAACAAGCTGCTCAATTGGTGCAACTGTTGTGTGCTGACAATCTGATCTTTGATACTTTCTAACTGCCTACATACAGCCTGTATTGTTTCGCCATAATGACTATAAGGTACAGCTTCCGCCCAACCTCGATATTTGCCATCAGTTATAGAGACAACCACTACGTCGGCGGCGGTTTTTTCGCCACGGGAAATCCGAAAAGGAGTAATCAGTGGAAAACTTTCAGTAACAACGCGAATATCTAAACTCATAGCAAATTATCTACGATAGAAGTCACTCCGTGACGAATTGGATCACTACAGGGTAAACCGGTTTGCTGACTGATCTCTTTGCATATTTGTAATGCTGAATCAGCATCAACAGAAGATGTATTCACTGCAATACCGACAACCCGCGCTTGCGGATTGGTAAGTTGAGCAGCGGCTAAATTAAGTGCAATGGTTTGTTCAATAGAAGGCAATGCTTGATGAGTAAGCCCGCGCATATGTTGTCGACCTAGAGCATGACAAACCACCAGCGCATCTGGCTGTGAACCATGTAACAAGCCTAAGCTTACGCCAGCAAAAGCTGGATGAGACAAGGAACCTTGCCCTTCTATGATGTCCCAGTGATCAGCGCTATTTTCTGGACTAATCGTTTCTGCAGCGCCAGAAATGAAATCGGCAATAACACAATCAATGGCCACACCTGTTCCCGACACCAAAATTCCACTTTGTCCAGTTGCTCTGAAGGTGGCTGGAAGTTGCCTTCCCTGAATCTCTTTAGTGAGACTAAGAGAAGTGTACATTTTGCCAACCGAACAATCTGTGCCAACGGTCAAAAGGCGATTACCAAGACGTTTTTTACCTGTTCCCGTTCTAAACCGAGTGACGGGATGACGAATATCAATCAGTTGAAGATTAAGCTCGTCAGCCTTTTGCTGCAATACTGGAATATCGGTTAACTTGTCGTGTAAACCGCTCACAATATCCATACCAGCATCCATTGCTTCGAGTATTGTAGGTATCCAACTTGAGTCAAGGAATCCTCCGCTATTAGCGAAGCCTAACACAAAGCTTTTGGCCCCTGCTTTAGCCGCCTCTTGAATATTCATTGATGGGCAGCCTGTAGTAACACTGCAACCTGGCAAGCGGTATTCAGCTAAGCATTTTTCAGGACTCCAATCAGCAGCACTTCGAGCCATTTTAATGCTAAGCGAATCCGTAGCGTCTCCTACAAATAGCAAATACGGATAGTTAATATTCATCAAGATTCCTTTAAAATAGATATCACTCCATATTAAAGATATTTTATGCGAACTAAATTAGTATGATTTAGGTGAGTCATAACTCCAGGTTATTGCTGGTTATAGACGAGGTTCAATTCGGCCCTGACAAAATCCAAAAAGTGTTCACAAATCCGAGATAGCGGTCGCGTTTCTAAATGTAGCCCTTTTATTTTGAAATCCAAAGGGGGATTAAACGGCGAGACACCGACATTATCAGTGATATTGCTGATTGCTGTGAGTTTATCAATAGTACAGCAGCCCATTCCTTTATCGACCAAACTTGCAGCGATGTAGTAGGTATCAACCTGCATATTACTGTGAGTTTCCATGCCCAGAGACTCGAAGCGATCTAAGACTAAATCACCGAGTGGGCCACTATCCCAGATACTAATTAATTCCTGTTCCGCCAGAGACTCAACGCTAACAATTTTAGTGTCTGCAGGAAACGATTGTTTGGGATATAAAATAACCACTTCACTGCTGCCTAATTCAACTTCTTCAATTCCTGGTAGAGGAGGTGATGAATAAAGTAGCGCGAGGTCACACTTATGTTCTAACAAAGTTTGCAGTGCGTCATCATTGTGCATAGTTTGTAATTTAAACTGAACATGGGGGTGCACTTCCCTGAATTTAGCAATCGAACGAGGGATAACACCAAAACCAAGGCCAGGGGTTAATGCAATATCGATGACGCCACTATCACGGCGATTAATATTTTCTGCTAATGCGTTTATCGAACGAAGCTGTTTGTATAATTTATCGATTTCCGGAAAAAGTGTTTTCGCTTCACTCGTTGGAATAAGCTTACCTTTATTACGTTGGAATAAATCGAACCCCAATTGTTGTTCTGCATGAGATAGCACTTTAGAAACCGAAGGCTGAGATACATAAAGTAATTTAGCCGCATTAGTAATTGAGCCTGTAGTGTAAATAGCATGAAAGACTTCGATATGACGTAAACGCATTAATTTTTCCAAGTTGAATAAATTTTAGGATACCATAGGGGATAATCTGGCAGCATAAATTTTAGCGTGCCCCAACCCCTATTTTAAACTTTAAAAAATTGAAAAATAGCCAGCGATAACACTCAAAAATAATCATAAGCGTACCGCGGACAGCAATACTCACCAAGTCAATTATTGGAAGCCTTTGTGTGTCAGCCCATAACCATAGGCTATAACTAGCAGATTTTTTATTAATTGTGTTCATAAACATAATTGTAGAGTGTAGTACTCGCAAAAATAATAACTTTCTAAGCAAATTAGGAAAGAACCTAGGAAAACAGATAATGCCAAAGACCAACACATCACACTATCGCAAAAGTAAGCTAAATATAGCGATACTTGCCGCTATCGGGTCACTTTCAATTTCCGGAATAGCTGCAGCGAATCAGCAAAACAGTCAAGATAATTTATCCCTCGAAAAGCAGTCCCAACAAACTACTCTAGAACAAGTTGACTCAACCGTAGATGGCAATGAAAAATCTAAAGATGTAGAAAAAATCATTGTTGTAGGTTCCAGCATCAAGGGCGCAAATATAACAGGCGCTTTGCCCGTCACATTAATTGATGCCAGCGATATAGAAGCGATTGGCGCGACTTCTGGAATCGAATTATTTGCATCTATTCCAAGTAACGGCAGCGTTAATTTTAACGGTAATGACGTGGTTAGCGGCGTATACCAATCTCGCGGTGATGTAGCGTCAATCAACCTACGCAGTATAGGTACTGGTAATACCTTGGTGCTGTTCAACGGCCGAAGAATGGTACAACACCCTGGTACCCAAACTGAAAATTCAGTACCTGTTACAACCGTAAATATGAACTCAATCCCTGTACTGGGCATTGACCGAGTGGAGATTTTGCATGACGGTGCAGCAGCGATATATGGATCTGATGCCGTCGCGGGTGTGGTTAACACTGAGATGCGTAAAGATTTCGCCGGCTATAAATTTGACGTTCAATATGGTCAGGCTGAAAATACCAGTAGAGAAAAGTTAAATATAAATACCTTAGCTGGTTGGGACATTAACGATGGCATGACCAACATCACCACTGCAATCAACTATTATCATGGTTCAGAAGTGATGGCTTCCGAAATCGACTATGCCGCCGATGCAGATAAACGTAGCTTCTTAGTAGGAACGGACTGGGAAGGTGATACCAATTTCCGAAATACATCTACCACAACGCCTTGGGGAAGATTTGATGCAAGTCAGTCAGTTACAGGCCTAACCTCATCCGCAGGACGTTTTCATGTTGAACCTGTAGATGCAACCGATAGTAACCAACAATGTGTTCTAGCTAATGGTTTATGTTTAGATAGCGGCAGTATTACTACCAATACGCAAGCCTATAATACCAACAGTGTTCGCACCATGATCCCAGAAACTGAGCGTTTAAACACCTTTGTTTACCTAAATCATGAACTGAACGATGACGTTAGTTTATACGGTGAGTTAGGTTACTACTGGGCTGAATCAAACTCTCAACGTGCAGAAACTGCAACACTTACCTCAGCTCCGGTCACCATTGCCAGCACAGCTTATTGGAACCCTCTTGGTAGTGGTCCAAATAGACTTTCTGGCTATGACACCCCAGCTGAAGGTTTAGACATATCAATTAATGCCTACCGCGTAGTCGATGCGGGTACCCGTAATATCAATGTCGAAAATACATCTTATCGTGTACTAGGTGGTGCCACAGGTTCATACAAGGATTGGGAGTGGGATTCCGCGGCTTTGTATTCAAAAGCAAAAACCGTTGATACAACCCATAATCGTATTAGTCTAAGTTTGTTTCAAGATGCCGTGAATCGTCTCGATGAAAGTGCATATAACACTTTCTGTGGCGCAACCTGTAACTCACAAGAGACTATCGATAGTTTTCTTATCGATGTAAGTCGGTCTGGCGAAACAGCGCTGGGTTTAGTTGATTTCAAATTTTCCAATGCGAATCTATTTAGTTTGCCAGCAGGTAATGTTGGAGCAGCTTTTGGCACAGAATGGCGCTATGAAAGCTTCGAAAATATTTATGATGACCGATTAAACGGCACCACTGTCTATACTGATGATGTGACTGGCTTAGCATATGAATCAGACGTAATGGGCTCCAGTGGACAACCTAATGCGGATGGATCACGTAATGTTTTATCTGCCTTCGTTGAATTTGCAGGTCCGTTAATTAGTCCAGAAATGGAAATTCCGTTAGTCCATAAACTAGACTTCCAAGTAGCTGGTCGTTATGAGCGCTACAATGATGTTGGGGATGTATTCAAACCTAAAGCCGTTCTTAGTTGGTATCCAGTTGAATCACTACAGATTCGCGGTTCATATGCTGAAGGATTTCGCGCTCCTAACTTAGAGCAATTGCACACAGCAAGTACCACCCGAGTTAACTACCCGGTTGATTACTATCGTTGCCAAGCCCAGATCAACAAAGGTGAGTTAGACAGTATCAGTCAATGCAGCAGTGGTGATAGTGCTGAGAACATTCGTTTGGGTAACACCGAACTTGATCCAGAAAAAGACTACAACTACGGCTTAGGATTGGTTTTCACACCTGAATTTATCGATAACTTAACATTGACCACGGATTACTGGCGCATAGAGCAAGAAGACTTAATTGGAATCCGCTCTTACCAAAATATTGCTGACCTAGATTATTATCAGCGCTTAAATGGCAGTTCTAACCCTAACGTTATTCGTGAAGAAGTGAACGCTGATGACATCGCTTTTTATGAAGGTTCTGGATTAGAAGCTGTGGGTGATATGAGTGAGATTATTGGTTTATTTGAAAACCTTGATTCGCGCACCACCGAAGGTCTCGATATTGGCGCTTACTATAAGTTAAACAATACCAGCATCGGTGACTTCTCATTTAAGTTTAACGCGGCTAAGTTGTTAAAAGCGTATCAATCAATCGATTCTGAATCCGCAAAATTACAAGAACTGGGTCTAACATTAGACGATGTGGGTGATTTAATTCAATTAGATGGCCGTCCTGAATGGCAAGCAAGTACTACTATTACTTGGCGCTATAATAATTGGGGAGCTGGGATCTACGGTAAATATGTAGGTGATTTCTACGATACCAGCGCCGTTAATGATAACTCAGGCGAGTTCTGGACAGTCGATAGCTGGACAACCTTTAGTATCTACGGTCAATATACTTTCGACCAAGGTTCATTAGAAGGTACAAAAATGCGTTTAGGTGTACGTAATCTATTCGACAAAGCGCCACCATTGGCCGATGAAACATACGGTTACGACGCCAGTCTGCACAGCGCTGAAGGACGTTATTTGTACCTTAATTTAAGCATGAGCTTCGATTAAGCAGCGTTTTTTTTACACTTTAATCGGGCGACTTAGTCGCCCTTTTTCACTATAGAGTAATCCCTAAAATGTATAACAATTGCCGACTGCGGTTCTTTTCAATATTATTTGTAGCAATCACATCCTGTGCCGCTTGCACTCAAAAATCTGAATCAATCGATATGATTATCACAGGTAAAAATATTTATACTGGTAATGAGCAACCAGCATTTTCAGGTTATATCGGCATTGATAAAGGCAATATTTCTTTTATTAGCGATACGCTTCCTGCGCATATTACTGCCACACAAACCATAGATGCAGGTGACAACATCATAGCGCCAGGTTTTATTGATACCCATACCCATGCCTGCAATGATTTTGGTAAAGACTCCCCGAATACAAATGTGAACTACACCACCCAAGGTGTAACCACTGTTTTTTGCAATGTCGATGGTGGCGGTAGCGTTGATGTCGCGGCAAAACTTAATCAATATGAACAACAAGGAATAGGCACAAATGTCGCCCTCTACGTTGGTCATGGCTCAATTCGTAAAGCGGTCATGGGCATAGAAGATCGCGCTCCAACCGATGCTGAGCTTGAGCAAATGAAAAGCCTAGTAGAACAAGCAATGAAAGCCGGAGCCTTAGGACTTTCAACAGGCTTGTATTATGTACCCGGTAATTACGCGATGACCAGTGAAGTGGTTGAACTAGCAAAAGTCGCAGCCCAGTATAATGGTGCCTATGACAGTCATATTCGCGACGAAAGCAGCTACAGCATAGGGCTGGTTAACGCAATTAAAGAAGTCATTCAAATTGGTCAACAAGCAGACATTCCCGTGCACGTTGCGCATATCAAATCATTAGGCGTTGACGTTTGGGGTAAAAGCGCAGAGGTGATCAAGTTAATAGACGAAGCTCGGCAACAAGGTATCGACGTTACTGCAGATCAATATCCTTGGCGCGCTTCAGGAACCAGCGTAGCAGGTAGTTTGGTACCAAGATATATCATGGCAGGTAGCAAAGAAGCGTATCATGCTCGAATGGAAGATGACGCACTATGGCCAACCTTGAAATTAGAAATGGCTGAAAATTTAAGACGCAGAGGCGGCGCAGAGTCGTTACTCATTAGTGATCCCAAACGCCCCGACATACGCGGAAAAACCCTAGCCGAGGTTGCAAGTTTGTGGGAGATTGAGCCAATTGATGCAGCTCGTCAAATTATTCTAGAAGGTAATGCGCGGGTCGCCAGTTTCAATATGTCTGATCAAGATATGAAAGCTTATATGACGCAATCTTGGGTAATGACCTCTTCCGATGGCAGCACTGGCCATCCTCGAAAATATGGCACTTTCCCCAAAAAGTTTCGTGAATATGTTAAACAGAAAGGTTGGTTAAGCACCCAAGAGTTTATTCAACGCAGTAGTTATTTACCTGCTAAAACCTTTGGATTGACAGGCAGAGGCGAATTGAAAGCGGGTTACGTTGCCGATATCGTAATATTTAATCCTGAGACTTATCAGCAAAAAGCGAGCTACTTACAGCCTACCGAACTTAGTGAGGGAGTAGAATGGTTAATCGTTAATGGCCAACCTGTCATTGAACAAAGCGTCGTTAATCAGACCTTAGCAGGACACCCCATCCGTCAATCTTCAGCATCAAGGTAAAATAACCATGCAGAACTATTTTCTAGCGCTCGTGAGTGTTGCGCTTTTATTTACCGCTTCCGTTAGTCCCAGGGCCAATGCTGCCCCTCAGGCTGACAGCTTTTATTCGCCGTCGACGGTTTTCGATCCTAGCGTCACTACCCCTGAGGACTTTTTAGGTCATGGGTTAGGTCAAAAGATGGTCCAGAACAATATGCTGACAGCTTATTTTCGTCAGCTAGCGGCGCAATCTGAGCGAGTCAAATATGAAGTAATTGCCTACAGTAATGAAAATCGACCAATAGTTACTTTAACCATAACCTCCCGGCAAAACATGGCCAATTTAGCGCAAATTCAAGCGAACCACATGGCCATACAAACCCCTAAAGGTAAAAGTACAGTCAGCGCAGATATGCCAGTAATTAGTTGGATTAATTTTGGTGTGCACGGTGGCGAAGTGAGCTCAACCGATTCAGCCTTGCCGATTGCTTATCATTTAGCTGCGGCCCAAGGGGAAGAGATCGATAACTTACTTAAAAACAGTGTCATTCTGCTCACGGCCAGCTTTAATCCAGATGGTAACAACCGTGAAGCGACGTGGAATTGGCAATATTCATCGAATGTCACGATTACCGATCCTAATCACGCTTTACATGGCTCTCCTTGGCCCTCAGGTAGAACTAATCATTACTGGTTTGATCTGAATAGACAATGGATGTTACAGCAACAGCCCGAACCTGTGGGTTGGGTCAGTAAGTTTCATCAATGGCGACCAAACATAGTCGCAGACTTCCATGAAATGCGCTCATATAAGTCGTTTTATTTTCATCCTGGCGCACCGGATAGAGTGCATCCTCTGATTAATGATCAGGCCATGCAATTACTCAGCGATGTAGTGCAAGGACCGCGAGACTTTTTGGACAGCGAAGCTCAGCTATATTTTAATCAAGAGTCTTACGACAATTTTTATTTAGGCAAAGGCGCGACATATCCTCATTTGTTTGGCAGCTTGGGAATATTGTTTGAACAGGCTAGCTCGGCAGGTTTGCTCGACACGCCCCGAGGTGTGTTGTCATTTGAGGATAATATTCGAACTTATTACCATGTGGCCTTAGCGCTTCTGGAAAATGCCGCTGAAAAGCGCCAAGCACTGCTTTCATTTCAACAGGATTTTGCCAGCAACTCGGCTAAAATGGCCGCACAAGATGACATAAAAGCATACATCTACAGCGCCCCTGAAGATCCAGTAAGATTGTTCCATTTCAATCAACTATTAACTCGCAACAAAATCCAGATCAAACCACTGACAAAAGATTTTGCTGTGAACGGTAAAACATTTCGTAAAAACGAAGCGTTTATCGTGGAGTCAAAGCAGGCCAATTATCGTATGCTTAAAGGTCTGTTTTCCAAGATAACCACCTTTGAAAATAATACCTTTTATGATGTGTCTGGATGGACATTGCCCCTTGCTTTTGGGATTGACTTCGAGCCTCTAACTCGCACTAGATATAAAGCTGGTTCAGCTATAACAGTCGAGTTCCCAACACAGCAACCACCAAGCAGGGCAAATGTCGCCTATGTTTTTGATTGGAGCCACTACAACGCGCCGAAAGTACTAAATACGCTACTGCAGCAGGGATATCTACCGCGCATTGCCACTGAACCTTTTAAGGCACAAACTGATAAAGGTATCCAAGCATTTGGACGGGGCAGTGTCATAGTGCCGGTGCTCAAGCAGATAGGTGCTAATGCAAACGTAAACGGCGAAAATTTATATAACATAATCCAGCAGGCAGCAATTCATGATGGGGTAAAAGCCTACGCATTAAACAGCTCCCATACCACCAGCATAGGTATGGATTTGGGCAGCAATAGTATTGACGCTGTCACTTTACCAAAAGTCGCACTGGTTATTGGGCCTGGAATGTCTCCCTATCAGGCTGGTGAGGTGTGGCACCTGTTAGATAAACGTATGCATATGCCTGTTGTTTTACTAGATAAAAGTAAACTTTCTAGTGCGGATTTGTCAGCCTATACCCACCTAGTCATGACGGATGGAAAATATTCAGATATCAGTAATTCGCTACAAGAGAAGATTTCAACTTGGGTAAGGAAGGGCGGATCTCTGGTTGGTATCGGTGATGGTGCGCGCTGGGCAGGAACAAAATTACTGGATATTAAAGTGGCTGACATTGGCAAAGGAAAATTAGCCTCACAATCGCGAATTGATTATTCAAATAAGGCAATGGTTAAGGCACAAGATATTATTGGTGGTGCGGTTATGGCCGGTGATTTAGATATTAGTCACCCACTAGGTTACGGATATACCCGCCGCGAGATTGCCAGCCAACGTAGCGGTCTTTTAGCATTTGAACCGCCTAAAAATCCCTACGCCAGTGTAATAAAAATTGCCCAGAATTCACTATTAAGTGGCTACGCTTCTGCTGAAAACCAACAGCAATTAGCAGGCAAAACCAGCTTGGTAGCAGAAAGAAAAGGCAAGGGCAGTGTTATATTATTTACTGATGATCCTAATTTCCGCGGATACTTTTATGGCACAGAGAAGCTGTTTCTAAACAGTCTATTTTTCTCAACCCTATTTACTGCGCCTTAATCGGTAAAAACAGGCAAATCACAGATCAGGCAATCTAATATAAAAGCCTCCAAGTTATAACCTGTAGTTATGATTAGGAGGCTTTTTGTGAGGCCTTGATATTATCCTGCCGTGTTAGGCTTTAATTAATCGATAACTAGACGTATCCGTTGTTTTATTCATCATGCATTATAATAAATTAGCGCTTTACCTATTTGTTCTGGCTTTGTTCTCCGCGTTTTATATTAATACTTCTGTCACACCAAACTGGGTAGAACAGCAGCATTCTTACCCCACTTATAACAATGCATCAGGCGAACTTGTTTACACCATCAATAATCATCAGTTTGAAGTCAAAAACATCGTTGATTATCAACTCTCCCCATTGCGACAAAGCGCTTTAGATCAGTATGGTAAACCTGCGTTATCTGAGCAATGGGTAAGGATGCCTGACCAACAACTGGTGTTACTCAAGACCGCTTTCCATTTTGGTATTTGGTCGTTATTACCGGCCGTCATTGCTATTTCATTATGTTTGCTTACCAAACAGCCGATTCCTGCCCTATTAGGTGGCACAATTATCGGCGCACTCATGTTAGGTCGGTATGATATTACCGATAAAGTGCTGCTTCCAAGCATCGCCTCAGACAGCGCTGCAACCATTGTTTTATTGTACCTTTGGCTGCTTGGCGGCTTGATGGGAGTCTGGACTCGCACTGGAGCAGCACAAGCATTCGCTCAGGCGATGACCCGTCATTTTGTTAAGGGGCCGCGCTCAGCGAAGCTGATTACATGGATATTAGGCGTATTCTTTTTTCAAGGAGGAACAATAAGCACAGTATTGGTGGGGACAACGGTTAAGCCCTTTGCAGATGAAGCAAAAGTCAGCCACGAAGAAATGAGTTACATTGTAGATTCAACGGCATCGCCCATCGCGTCAGTCTTAGCCTTCAATGCTTGGCCAGTCTATGTACAATCATTGATATTTGTGCCTGGTGTGGCTTTTCTGGCAACCGAGTCTGATCGAATCCGTTTTTTCTTCACCAGTATCCCTTTTAGCTTTTATGGAATTCTCGCGGTATTGGGTACGCTCTTGTTGTGCTTTAACGTTACATGGCATTGCGGTAGTCGAATCCGTACAGCCCGTTTACGGGCGCTCAATACTGGCCGCTTAGATGCAAAAGATGCAAACCCGATACATACTGATGAATTACAAAAATCGGAAGTGCCTAACCATTATTCGCCGAGTGTTTATGAATTTGCAGTGCCTTTGGTCACCTTAATTGCTATCGCAGTAGGAACCTTTATTACGCTAGGTTCGCCGAAAGTAAATTGGGCATTCGCTACAGCACTTTGCTTGTCTTGTGTAATGGCCTTATCACGAGGGATGACCTTAGACGAATTGCTTGGCGGCATTGGTAATGGTCTAAAATCAGTGGTCGTTGCTTCTGTGCTGTTGGTATTGGCGATTACAATTGGCGGTATCAATAAGGAAATTGGTGGTGGTTTATTTTTGATAGATTTACTCGACCATCAAATAGCATTTTGGATGTTACCTGTCATTCTCCAGATTCTAACCATGATCATTGCATTTTCAACCGGAACAAGTTGGGGTACATACGCAATTGCATTCCCTTTAGCCATGCCGTTAGCTTGGGCAATCGGTATCAATCAAGAAGTTGCTCACCCAGAAATTTTCATGGCGATTTGTTTTGCGACGGTTTTGAATGGCAGCGTATACGGGGATCAATGCTCTCCCATTTCGGATACAACCATTTTAAGTGCGATGACCACAGGTTGTGACTTGATGGACCATGTTAAGTCACAAATAATACCTGCTAGCATAGCCGCAACATGCGCAGCTATGCTTTGGACTTTATCTGCATTGCTGTTGGTTTAACCAACAGCATTCAAATATAGCAGTAGCGAACTATTGTGTCTGCGTAGGCTGAGCATGGCCTTCGTTATGAATTGCTTCGATATCTATCGCATCGAAACTGTATTCCTTGTGGCAGTATTGGCAATTCAACCTTACGGCACCATCTTCGGCCACAATATTAAGTAACTCTTGTTTATCAACATTTGCGATCGCCGCAGCACTGCGTTCTTTACTGCAGGTACAAGAGAACTTGATGTCTTGAGGTGGGTAAAGTTGGACTTCTTCTTGATGATAAAGTCGGTGCAATACTTCAGTGGCTGGCAGCCCTAACAATTCCTCAGCAGTAATAGTCTGGCTAATCGTAGTTAAGTGAATGAAGTCAGTGTGTTCAGACGCATCTGTCATTTCGCTACTGGTTGGCAAGACTTGCAAAAATAAACCACCAGCTCTATTTATTTCACCTTTGAGAGAGGTTTTTAAAATGACTTTGGTAGGCAGTTGTTCAGATTGGCTGAAATACCCTTCAAGACACTCTGATAAAGTCGGCTTGTCGATCGCCACCATGCCTTGATATCGCTCTCCCACTTCAGGAGTAATGGTAATAACTAACACTCCCTTAGGCATGAGTTCGGTTAACGATGTTGGAAGTTCAGCCGCTTCTGAGTCCCACCGTGCCACACCACGCAATTTTTGATCATGAGTACCATTTATTACTGCGTACTTAACCAAACCTTCACTTTGCAATTGCAAAGCAATATCACCTTTGAACTTTAACGTTGCAGTCAGCAAAGATGCAGCAGCCATTAATTCACCCAGTAATTGTTGAAGGACAGGGGGATATTGCTGTGAATTTAGAATTTCTTGATAACTATTTTCTAGTTGCACAAGTTCACCGCGTACGTTGGCGTTGTTAAAGACATAACGATGTAACTGATCAAAATGGGACATAAGATTCTCTTACTGCTGTTTAAATTGAATTATTTTGCGACGCTGCTTTTTATCCGGTCGTGTCTCTGGTCTCGGACTATGGAATGCGCTTAACTTGCGCGCCTCTGCATTTTTTTCACGTTGCGCGATGCTTTTTTCTGTTTCCGCGTAGAGTAATTGAGCTTGTGGTGCACTTACTCGTTTATCACTTAACCCTTCAACAATTACTTCCTTGCTATCGAATCCGGCAGGGAGCACAATTGTCGCACCCAATTCGACACTTCGACTGGCTTTTGCTCTTTGTCCATTATATTGCACCTTGCCAGATTGCACCATGTCTCGAGCTAAAGATCGGGTTTTAAAAAATCGAGCAGCCCAAAGCCACTTATCTAAGCGAACTATTTCAGTGTTTTTGTTGTCTGTCTTATTCTTCATATATAGAACCTATTGGGCTTAAGCTTAAAAACCTTAGAATTGTAATTATATGGTAATGTTAATCTTTAATAGTTGTGGCCCTTTAATCTACTGGTTATCATTGTCCCCGTTTAGCGACGATAATCGACCAAAAAGTGGTAAAAGATGAGCCTTAGTAGTACAAACTTAAGTCAAATATGGCTGCAAATTAGCAAATATCAATCACAGATTAATCTGTTGGTTGTTATTTTGTTGGTTCTGTATCTTTTGGCTTTTTTAGCTGAGATGACTTGGCGGCTAATTCCAGAGCCACAAAACACTTCAAATCAAAGTTTTCAAACTAACCAAACTGGCAATACTTCAAGCAACTCTGGCTCACGAGTGAGTTTGTCACAGTTGAAAAGTTTAAACCTGTTTGGCGATTTAACCGCAAAAGAAGTCACCACGGTTAAACAAGAAGTAACGGAAGCACCTGAAACCCGCTTGAACTTAACCTTAACAGGTGTGGTCGAGACTGATGAGCCAGGTGTTGGTGCGGCGATAATTGAGAATCGCGGTTCACAGAATACCTATGGCATCGATGATGAAATTGATGGTACCAATGCAAGCTTAGTTGAAGTGTTCGCAGATAGGGTAATCATAAAAAATGGTCCTCGTCGCGAAACCTTAATGCTAGACGGGTTAGAATACTCAAAAGAAAGCCAAGCATACCAACCAGTTGTTGAAACGACCGCTGATAATAGAATAGATGACAAAGAACAATATACCGAATTGACCCCTGAAATGGTGGAAACGACCAGAGAGATACGGCGCAACCCTGCCGGATTTACCGATTACATTATGGTCTCTCCGGTTCAAGGCCAAGATGGTTTAATTGCCGGCTATAAAATAGCCCCTGGTAAAAATCCAAGTTTATTTAAAGGTGCTGGATTTTTAGTCGGCGATGTCATTACCGAGATTAACGGCTTAGATTTGACTGATCCTGAACAAGCTATAGAAGCCTTGGCAGCATTAAATCAATCGGATTCGTTACAACTAACAATTAGTCGAAGTGAGGAACTTCTCACTTTGTATTTGGATTTCCCTGAAGGGGGAGAAGATTTATGAGGATTACCCCTATGACGCAAACAAGCCGTAGTAGATTTAGAGGCTTATGTTTGGCAGCATGTGCAATGCTTTTGACGATGTCGACGATGACATCCGCTAAAGAATATTCCCCCAATTTTAAAAATGCTGAGATTTCCGAATTCATAAATATTGTAGGCAAGAACCTGCAAAAAACCATAATCGTCAGCCCAGACGTACGCGGCAAAATCAGCGTACGTAGTTATGACTTGCTTAATGAAGAGCAATATTACCAATTTTTCCTCAACGTATTACAAGTATACGATTTTGCCGTGGTAGAAATGCCAAATGGCATATTGAAAGTAGTTCGAGCTAAAGACGCAAAAACATCTAATATTCCGGTTATTCAAGGTACTCCTTTTGATGGTGATGAAATGATCACCCGAGTGGTTCCGGTATACAACGTGCCAGTGCGAGAGCTTGCCCCGATTCTTCGCCAGTTGAACGATCAAGCAGGTGGTGGCAACGTAGTGAGCCATGACCCATCCAACGTCATGATGCTGACCGGCCGAGCTGCTGTGGTAAATCGCTTGGTAGAGATCATTGAGCGTGTGGATCAAGCTGGTGATGAAGAAGTTGAAATAGTAGAACTTAAATATGCATCTGCATCAGAGATGGTGAGAATTATTGAAAACATCAATAAAAATGCATCCAAAACCCAAACAACCGGTAAATCGGAGCCTCGTCTGGTAGCTGACGACCGAACCAATAGTGTAATAGTGTCTGGCGATAACAAAGGTCGCAAACGCTTAATTAACCTAATTACCAAAATGGATAAAGAATTAGAAACCAGCGGTAATACTCGGGTTATTTTTGTGAATTACGCTAAAGCAGAAGAGCTAGTTAAAGTTCTGCAAGGAGTAAGTGCTAGCATTCAAGCCGAAGAACAAGGCGGACAAAGCAGCAATACAAAAAGTAGAACATCTAACAACCGTGAAGTAAGTATCGATTTTCACTCAGATTCCAATGCACTCGTAATCACCGCAGAGCCTGACATGATGCGTTCGCTAGAAGAAGTCATTCGTCAGTTGGATATACGTCGAGCACAAGTAACCGTTGAAGCCATTATTGTTGAAGTATTTGAAGGTGACGGCACAACGGTAGGTGTTCAGTGGGCCAGTGAAGATGGTGGTGGTCAGCAATTTACAAATGGTGTTGTGGGGATTGGCTCGTTAGCAGTTGCAGCCGATGAAGCAGAAGATCAAACAACCACGACCACAGGGTTCGATGACGATGGTGACCCGTATTCATATGACTCTGTCACATCTGGTGATTTCACTTCACTAGCATCCTTGCTAGGCGGCGTTAACGGATTCTTAGTTGGTGTAGTGAAAGATGGTTGGGGGGCAGTACTACAAGCAGTAAGCACTGATACCAATTCTAACGTTCTCTCTACTCCACACTTAACCACCATGGATAATGAAGAAGCGTTCTTCATCGTTGGTCAAGAAGTACCTATTATTACCGGTTCTTCAACGGGTTCAAACAATGCCAACCCATTCCAAACTGTGGAACGACAAGAAGTAGGTATAAAACTAAAAGTGACACCTCAAATCAACGAAGGTGATGCGGTTCAACTATTAATTGAACAAGAAGTCTCTAGCGTCAGTGGTGCGACATCTGTTGATATTGCGATTAACAAACGGGAAATTAAAACCACAGTAATTGTGGATGACGGCGGTACAATTGTACTGGGTGGCTTAATCGACGAAGAAGTGCAGGAAAGTGTTTCCAAGGTGCCTATATTAGGTGATATTCCTTACCTAGGTAACTTGTTTAAATCCACCACTACCAGCAAGCGCAAACGTAACTTAATGGTATTTATTCGTCCGACCATCGTGCGAGATGGCGCGACTATGAATTCTATTAGCCATAAAAAATACAACTACATTCGTGCGCAGCAACTACAGCGTCAATCTGAAGGTATCCCTTTGATGCCTAATACTGATACACCTGTATTACCGGAGTGGGAAGATGAACTATCTTTACCGCCTTCTTTCGAAGAATACATGTTGAATAAAGAGCAGGAAAGCAAGAATTAATGAGTATTGAAACAGCTGAAAATGCTGAACTCAATCCAAATCTGTTAGACGCTGAAGTTAATTCTACGGAAATGGCTGATGAAGATGTGGTTCAACACAAGCAGTTAGCATTTAGTTTTGCGAAGCGTCATAAAGTGTTGTTGGATACCGGTGAAGAACCCGCTATTTTGTATCACACAGCAAGCACAGATTTTTCAATTTTCATTGAGGTACGTCGATTTCTGCAGGCTGACTTTCAATTAAAAGAAATTGCCGACGAGCAATTTGAAAACCTGCTTACCAAGGCGTTTCAGCGCGACTCGTCAGCGGCTAAACAGCTGATGGAAGATATCGGCAATGAAAGTGACTTATTCGCGTTAGCTGAAGAACTGCCTGATACCGAAGATTTATTAGAAAATGAAGATGATGCGCCTATCATCAAGTTAATCAATGCAATGTTAAGTGAAGCAATTAAAGAAGGTGCTTCTGACATTCATATTGAAACCTTCGAAAATCAATTAATAGTGCGATTTCGTGTAGACGGAGTGTTACGGGAAATATTACGGCCAAACCGTAAATTATCTTCCATGCTAGTGTCCCGTATTAAAGTCATGGCGAAGTTAGATATTGCCGAAAAGCGCGTTCCTCAAGATGGCCGCATTACCTTAAGAATAGCCGGACGCGCTGTGGATGTTAGGGTTTCAACCATGCCTTCGAGTCATGGTGAACGTGTGGTTCTGCGTTTGTTAGATAAAAATAACGCCCGCTTAAATTTAACTGATTTAGGTATGACCGCAAAAAACCGTGAAATTTTTTCCGTTTTAATTCGCAAACCTCACGGGATTATTTTGGTTACAGGTCCTACTGGCTCAGGTAAAAGTACAACCCTATACGCTGGCCTTTCAGAAATAAATTCGAAAGACCGGAATATTTTAACCGTTGAAGATCCCATCGAATTTGATTTACAAGGCATCGGCCAAACTCAAGTTAATCCCCGTGTAGACATGACGTTTGCGCGAGGTTTGAGAGCAATATTACGGCAAGATCCTGACGTGGTCATGATCGGTGAAATTCGCGATCTCGAAACAGCACAAATTGGTGTGCAGGCCAGTTTAACCGGTCACTTAGTATTATCTACGTTACACACCAATACCGCCGCAGGAGCCATAACTCGACTTGAAGATATGGGAATTGAACCCTTTTTGTTATCTTCCAGTTTACTGGCTGTTTTGTCGCAAAGACTAGTAAGAACCCTTTGCCCTGATTGTAAAACGCCTCACCTTCCAAGCGAAGCCGAGTGTCAAATTTTAGGCTTAGAGCATGCCTCCAATAGCCAAAATATTTATAGTCCCAAAGGCTGTGCAGCTTGTAATCAAACAGGTTATCGCGGTCGGACCGGGATCCACGAATTACTGGTAGTTGACGAACCAACCCGTGAAATAATTCATAACGGTCATGGTGAGCAAGCTATAGAAAAACATGTTAGGAAAAATACACCGAGTATTCGCGAAGACGGCTGTAACAAAGTACTTCTTGGGTATACATCCTTAGAAGAAGTACTGCGCGTTACCCGGGAGGATTAACCGTGGCCGCTTATGCTTACAAAGCGATTACCCAATCTGGTCGCAATAAAAGTGGTGTTTTAGAAGGCGATAACGCTCGGCATATTCGACAACAGTTGCGAGAATTAGAGCTTATTCCGCTAGAAGTAGAGCAAGTAACGGAACAGCAACAGCGCGACAACAAAAATCGATTTACCTTGTTCACTCGCGGCATATCCGCCAGCGATTTAGCCCTTTTAACACGGCAAATTGCCACCTTGGTTGAATCTGCTTTGCCAATCGAGGAAGCACTTTTAGCGGTAGCAGAACAATGTGAAAAGCCCCGTCATAAAAATATGATGATGGCCGTTCGCAGTAAGGTAGTAGAAGGTCATTCTCTTGCCGATGCAATGGGAGAGTTTCCGCAAGTATTCGATGAGCTATTTCGAGCAATGGTTGCAGCAGGTGAAAAGTCAGGGCATTTAGACACAGTACTTAATCGACTGGCCGATTACACAGAAAAAAGTCAACGCACTCGCAGCCAAATTACCCAAGCACTGGTTTACCCTGCCATCATGCTATTTTTTGCATTTGGTATTATTTTCTTACTGTTGACCGTAGTAGTGCCTAAAATTGTAGGACAATTCGACAACATGGGTCAGGAACTTCCTGCAATTACCAGCATCTTAATCTCTGTGAGCACTTGGTTACAAAGCTACGGTCTGATTGCAATAGTGTTAATTGTTATATTGATAATCTTGATTCGCAGAATACTCAAACAACCGCTTATGAAAAAACGTTATCACAAGTTTATTTTGGAATTACCTTTGATTGGTAAAGTATCCAAAGGCTTGAATACGGCGCGTTTCGCCAGCACATTAAGTATACTAACCGCGAGTGCAGTGCCGTTGTTAGAGGCGATGCGCATAGCCGGTGATGTACTTGAAAATTTGCACATTAGAGAAGCTGTAGCCGATGCGGCAATTAAAGTGAAAGAGGGCTCTAGTCTGCGTGGAGCCTTAGAAAAGACCAAAATGTTTCCGCCTATGATGATGCATATGATTGCATCGGGTGAAAGAAGCGGAGAGCTTCAGCAAATGTTAAAACGAGCAGCAGACAACCAAGATAGGGAATTCGAAGCCCTAGTTGGTGTCTCATTAAAAGTTTTTGAACCAATTTTGATTGTTAGTATGGCAGCAATTGTTTTGTTTATCGTACTGGCAATTCTACAACCAATTTTAGCGCTTAATAATATGGTGAATATGTAATGAAAATGAACAATCCTCGACAAGCTGGTTTTACCTTAATAGAGGTAATGGTGGTGTTATTGATTATTGGTATCATGGCGGGCCTAGTGGCACCGCAAATACTCGGTAACCAAGAAGAAGCTCAGCGAAAAGCTGCTGCTATTGATATTCAATCATTGGAAAGTGCATTGACCCGCTACAAGTTAAGTAACAACCGTTTCCCAACCACCGAGCAAGGGTTAGATTCTTTGGTTAACGAACCGACAATAGACCCTATTCCACGCAATTACCCAACCGGCGGCTATATTAATCGTTTGCCTAATGACCCTTGGGACAATCCTTATCAATTGGTTAGCCCAGGTGAAATAGGCGTGATAGATATTTTTTCTAATGGCCCAGATGGTGAACCAGGAACGGAAGACGATATTGGTAACTGGAATCTTGGCGATTACCTAAACTAAACATTGAGTTGCCCATAATGCGAGCACGGTCATTAAAGTACCATTCAGGATTTACTCTCATCGAGATCATGGCGGTGCTAGCAATTATGGGAATTGTTATAAGTGTAATTTCATTTAATAACTTCTCACCGACCCCTTCTGAAGAATTAGAAAAACAAGCGAAACGATTCCAGATAGTAGTGGATATGGCATCTGATTTTGCGGTGTTAAACCAGCAAGAGTTAGGTATTCGTATTGAACCTGAAACCGCTGAATATATATTTATGCAGTTAGATGAAGAACAAAATTGGCAACTACTGGAAGGACAACAAGCGTTCGGTCGTTATCAATTACCAGAACCCTACTCTTTGGCGTTAGAGCTCGACGAATTACCTTGGATTGAAGAAGACAATTTGTTTAGCGACGGTATATTCGATGAATCTTTATCCTTTGATGAGGACCGCGTTGACA
Source organism: Aliiglaciecola sp. NS0011-25 (assembly GCF_040370605.1). Classification (NCBI taxonomy): domain Bacteria; kingdom Pseudomonadati; phylum Pseudomonadota; class Gammaproteobacteria; order Alteromonadales; family Alteromonadaceae; genus Aliiglaciecola; species Aliiglaciecola sp. NS0011-25. The sequence goes on along the minus strand of NZ_BAABWR010000005.1, from coordinate 73,881 downwards.
TTGGCAGTGAAGAAGAAGAGAAAAAACTACCGCCACCACAAATCATGTTGTTATCCAGTGGTGACGTGACACCATTTAGTTTAACTATGATGTATGAGCCTGATTTTTCTAATGATGATCCCGTGTATTTTAAGCTGAATGCCATTGATAGTGTGCCCCTTGAAAGGTTGGGTCCTTTGGATAGTGACTTATGAACACTAACACTCACAACAAAGGTTTCACCTTGTTAGAAGTCATGCTGGCGCTACTGATCTTTGCGATAACCGGCACCGCTATCATGAAATCGGCCACTGACCATTTAAACGGTGTCAGCCAAATCGAAAATATTACCTTTGCCACTTGGGTAGCCAATAATCGCCTTACCCAAATCAACATCGAAAATAGCTGGCCCCTAAAAGACAATTTGAAGGGCGAAGAAAAGATGGCTGGTACTACTTGGTACTGGCAACAAAAATTATTGTCCACCCCGGATGAATCTTTGATCGGGATTGAAATCGTAGTGGGGACCGACGAAAATTTCGACCGCACGATAACCAGTGTGACCTCCTATATGGCTAAACCCAAGAGCACAATAAGATGATTGGTCAAAAGCAACGCGGTTTCACACTGATTGAAATTATGATTGCTGTGGCAATCTTCACTCTTATCGGTATCGCTTCCACCAGCGTAATGACCGCCGTTATCGACAGTGATGAATTATCTGAAAATCGTTTCGAAAAACTACAAACTTTGCAAAGAGCGATGCTCACCATTGAACGAGATATGCTTCAAGCGGTGCCCAGAGCAGTGCGCCTAGACGGTGAAGAGAATACGCAAGTTATGCACGCAGAAAAGAACTTCTTGGAAAGCGAAGCTGATGGTTTTGCTTTTGTGCGAGCTGGATGGCAAAACCCGCAACTAATGTTACAACGCAGCACCTTACAAAGTGTTGGCTACCGTATGCAAGAAGGTAGGTTAGAGCGTTTGTACGGTAATTACGTTGATAATGTAGTTGGTTATGAACCCAAAGTACGGGTTTTATTAACTAAGGTAGATGATTTTCAAGTACATTTTTTATTAAACTCTGGCGAAGATTCTGCCGACTCACAAAGCTGGGATGATTCTTATGCTCAAGATACCCTGCCAGTAGCCGTGAAGATTACCATCACCAGTCAAGAATTCGGCGTCATTGAGCGTAAGTTTTTAATGAGCAGCGCAGATTCGTGAATACTAGCTTGGCAAATTATTCAAAGCAGCAGGGGGTCGCTTTAATCATTGTTTTGATGATTGTCGCGCTGGTTGCGATTATTGCCACTGAAATGGGGTCAAGATTGCAACTTCAAGTGACTCGCGCAACCAACATTAAAGATAACAATCAAGCATTTTGGTATGCAATGGGGGCTGAGCAATTTGCGATTAAATCCATCGGTGAACTATTAGAGTCAAATCCTGATGTGATTTCATTAGAAGCTGGCTGGTCTGAACAATTTACCTTTCCTTTAGAAGGTGGCGGTATTCAAGCTCAGTTGACCGATATGCAAACCTGCCTAAATCTCAATGCTATCGACTCGGTAAATCGAGTACAACAAAGCAGCAGTCAAAACGGCAATGATAGCGATAACACTAACGGCGACAGCGAGGTTAAAAAGGTGCTACGTGGAAATAGCAGCGGTGATATCAATTCCGTCCCTGAAGAGGCCCTAGCGTTTGAACGCTTATTGACCAACGTTGTGCCAGAGTTGGATAACTATTCAATTGAAGTTGTCAGAGACTCGTTAATTGATTGGCTAGACCAAGATGACAACATGTCACAAAGCGGGGCCGAAGATGCCGACTATGCAGCGTTAGTAAACCCTTACTTAGCCGCAAACAACTTAATGGTCAGTAAGTCTGAAATACGTCTAGTTAACGGCGTTAAAGCCCAATGGATTAATGACCTGCTGCCGATGGTCTGTGTTATTCCAAATGTGTCAGAAATGAAAATTAATGTGAATACTGTAAAAGAAGACCAAGCTCCTGTATTAGCAGCATTAACAGGTGCACCAGTATCGGAAATTCAAAGCCTCATCAGTAATCGTGCACCTGATGGCTACCAAAATGTGCAGGATTTCTTAGCGGAAACACTGTTTACCAATCACACATTAACCGAACAACAACAACGTTGGTTTGATGTAAAAACAGAATACTTTCTATTACATACCAAGACCCGTTACAATAACGCCACATTTGCTATGTCTTCCCTACTGAAAGTAGAAAATAACGACCAAGTGATTGTCATACGACGAGAATTTGGAGGAGTACTTTAATGGAACATCTGGTTATCCGCCTAGGCTCAACCACTAGTGACCCAGTCAATTGGTTAGTATGGTCTGGTCAAGAGCAGGAAATTATTGCCTCTGGCGTACTAGATAATGCGGAACAGCTTAATTCTTTATCTGAACGTGCAGGCAAACGTCCTATTACCGCCTTAGTCCCAGGTTGTGACTTTTTGTTGAAATGGGTCGCCATGCCAGCGAAGGCATCGCGAAAAGCGCTAACGGCGATACCATACATGCTTGAGGAAGATTTAAGTATGGATATTAGCGAACAGTTTTTTGCCTTAGGGGAAAAAAATGGCAACATGCAAGCGGTTGCAGTAGTTAGCAGAGATAAGATGGCAAACTGGCTAGAGGTTATCAAACAAGCCGGTTTGTACTGCAATAAAATGCTCCCCGATATACTTGCCCTTCCCTACATTGAAGATGCGTGGAGCTTAGTAACCCTTGGACAGCAAGCTATTATTCGTCAAGATCAATGGCAAGGTCTGCAAGGTGATGCAACTTGGTTATTGCAAGCCACTGAGCATTTTGCAAAACAGCAAACAACACCGCTAAAAGTAGCGAATCACAGTGACTTAGATATTTCTAACTTAGCCAACGTTGAACAAATCGAACAGCAGTTAGACTTACCCATGCAATTGCTTGCAACAGGTGTCTTAAAAACCACATTTAATCTGTTACAAGGCGAGTTTAAAGCTAAACAACAAAGTCGTAGTCAGTGGCGTCAATGGCGAGTTGCAGCGGTTTTAGCTTTTCTCGCCCTTGTGGTTACATTGGTTGATAAAGGCGTGCAAGTTAATCAACTTAAACAACAAAGTGCAGATCTAACTAAGCAAATGCACGAGCAATTTGCCAAAGCCTTTCCTAATCAACCAAAACCCACAAGAATCCGTTTAGCGATGGAAAGAGAACTGGCTAAATTAGCCAACGGGGGCGGACAAACATCAATGCTAGCAATGATGTCACAACTCACCGAAGCTTTTCAAAGTAGCGACGTTAAACCACAAACTATACGTTTTGATAGTGCGCGTTCAGAACTGCGACTACAGGCCGTTGCAGCAAACTTCGAAGCATTAGAACGATTTAAACGTTTAGCCCAAGAAAAAGGCTTTGAGGTACAACAAGGTGCAATTAACAACAAAGACAACCAAGTGATTGGTTCGTTATCGATAAGGAGCTGATATGAAAGATTTGTTGGATAAATTTAATCAGCTATCTGAGCGCGAAAGAGTATTAGTGGTAGTGTCGGGTTTGTTGTTAATAGTCGCTCTATTTTACTACCTAATATGGGCACCTATTGATAACTCTTTGCAAACTCAAAGCAAGTTAGTCGCGACTAAACAAGCCGACCTAATATGGTTTAAGCAAAATGCGAATCGTGCAATCCAAATGCGCAGTGGGAATGCAAATGCATCGGTATTTTCAGGCTCACTACCTCAAGCAGTCAATCAAACGGCTGGACGAGTGAAAATAGCAATTTCTAGAATGCAGCCTCAAGGTGAAGAGTTAAAGGTATGGGTAGACCAAGCCCCCTTTAACGATGTAGTGAGTTGGTTACAAAGTATGGAAAGTCTTGGGATCCGCATCATTAATGTAGATTTAGCGGAAGCCAACGTGTCTGGAATGGTAAAAGTCAGAAGTTTGCAGTTAGGAAAATCATGAAGCAAGTTGTTAAGTGGAGTCTTCTAGGCATTTTAGCCTTTTTGATTTTACTCATTATTAAGTTACCCGCTAGCCAAGTTATTTATCGCGCGAACCAATCCAATGATCTGAGCATTGAAGGTGTGCAAGGAACGATATGGAATGCCTCAGCTAGTATTATCAGTGTAAATAACATGACCATTGAAAATGTTAGCTGGCAGGTGTCATTTTGGGATTTGTTATTTGGTCAAGTGACGCTAGACATAGATGGAGGAGATTTACGTTCAAGTGACAAAGTCTCATTACAAGGCATCATTAGCATTGATATGTTCGACCCAAGCCATGTTCAATCTTCCGATTTAACTGTGTATCTACCGGCAGATATGGCTATTGCCCAAGCCCCCTTACCAATAGCAGTAAACGCGGGAGGCCGCTTTAAAGTCTCCTTAACTGAACTAGATTATGCTGGAAGATGTATTGGTCTATCCGGTAAAGGTCAATGGTTGAATGCGGGGTTAGAAGGCTTAGTAGGGCTTAGTGAACCTTTGAGTTTAGGTAATTTTCAAGCAAATCTAAGCTGCATTGAAGATGATATTCTAGTCAAAATCACTCCACCCAACGTATTCAATTTAAGCGCTGATGCTCGGATTCCAAGCTCATTAAAAGTGAAATTAAATGGTCAATTCAAACCCGACGATAGTTTACCCAAACAAGTTAGGGATGCCGCTCAGTTTTTTGGTCGTCCCGATAACCAAGGGTTTTATAAAATAAAATTTTAGTATCACAGGGGGGACATAAGCTCCCTCTGTCGACCTAGCTTTGGTAATTTATTTTATCGGGTTGTTGTTAATATCATCGATTAAGAATCGATAATCTTGAATACTCGTAAACTCATCAATATTACGGATTTCACCTTGGCTATCTGGATTCTCAACCGCTAACAAGTGAGCAATCCCGAATTCTTTAGCAGCATGTAAAATCGGTACACTATCATCGACGAACAAAGTACTTTGCACATCAAACCCTAAGCGTTTCTGCAATTTTTGCCACAACAGCTGGGATTCTTTAGTTACCCCAAACTCATGGGTAGAAATCAAGGTGTCTATATGACTATCCAATTGAGTCTGCTCGATTTTTAGAGACAAGCTTCCCGGGTGCGCATTGGTTACCAGTACAACTTCTCTGCCACTGTTATGCAAAGCATCGAGAAATGGCAAAGTGTCTTCACGCATACTGATCAAGTGTTTGATTTGTCGTTTTGCCTCAATAATATCCATATCTAGCTTTTCCGCCCAATAATCAAGACAATACCAGTTTATCGTTCCCATCACCTTTTGGTATTCAAGGTGAATATATTCTTTTGCTTTTTCGAGACTGATAGCTTTTTTTTGTGCTATCTTTTGCGGTACAACTTCCATCCAAAAATGGTTGTCAAAGTGCAAGTCGAGTAGGGTTCCATCCATATCGAGTAAAACAGTTCTAATTTCGTTCCAGGGCAACATTGGCAAGTCAGTGATCCATGAGTTAAAGTAAGGCAAATGTAGTATAAAGTGCAGCTCCTCAATAACGGAACTGCCGTTAGTTTAACGTGATAGGTAAATGAATAAAATAGACCCGAATAAAACACTGCCCCAAATTCATCAACGAGAAATCGTCGCCAAAAGCGGTTTATTTCGTGTCGAACGTTTAGATCTTGAATTTTCGAATGGCGCAACTCGTCAATTCGAAAGGATGGCTGGTTCAGGCAGTGGTGCAGTAATGATAGTCCCTTTCATCGATTCTGAAACCCTTTTGCTTATCAGAGAGTACGCAGCTGGTACCCACTCTTATCAGCTTGGTTTCCCTAAAGGCTTAATTGATCCAGGGGAGTCACCTCTTGAAGCAGGCAATAGAGAGTTAAAAGAAGAAGCTGGATATGGCGCGAACGTGTTAAAAGAGGTTCATACTGTCAGTATGGCTCCGACTTTTTTTGATGCGAAAATGAATATTTTATTAGCTCAAGATCTTTATGAGTGCCGTTTAGAAGGGGATGAACCAGAACCTTTAGAGGTCATTCCATGGTCTATACACGAGCTAGACGCTTTACTGGCTCGTGACGATTTTATCGAGGCTCGCTGTATCGCAGCTTTATTTTTGGTACAAAAATATTTGGCAAAAAGTTCATCAGGGGAAAAATAATGGCAGTAGACCCTCGAAAAAATTTGTTAGAAATAGCTAAATTTGCGGCTAAAACCGCAGGCGAAGAAATTTTAAAAATCTATGATAGCGGCGACTTCAAAGCATATGAAAAAGAAGACGAATCTCCAGTTACTTCTGCAGATTATAAAGCCAATGAAATTATCATGGATATTTTGTTAAAAGAAACCCCCGACATCCCAATAATGTCTGAGGAAACCAATAACGGTGACTTGGCGCAGCGTAAACATTGGCAACGCTATTGGTTAATTGATCCTATTGACGGCACTCAAGAATTCATAGCACGCAGTGGCGACTTTGCAGTCAATATAGCGTTAATTGAAGACAATGAGCCTGCGTTAGGAGTTATTTATTGGCCTGCTGGAGAAACTCTTTATTTTGCTAGCAAAGGACATGGTGCGTTTAAATCTTGCTCGTTAGAAAATAATAAACAAATTCATGTGCGTAAATTTGCAGAACCCGATACTGATGTGGTGATGATCGCTATCAGCCGGCGTCAGCCGCGGGAAAGAATAATGAACCATATGAGCGATTCGCGTTCATATCAAACACTCCCCCTAGGAAGTTGCTCTCTTAAAGCCTGCTTTATCGCAGAGGGGAAAGCAGACGTATTTTTACGCGTTGGGGTAACTGGTGAGTGGGATACCGGTGCTTCCCAATGTATCGTTGAAGAAGCTGGAGGTACTGTACTTTCAGCTGAATTCCAACCACTTACTTATAACCGACGAGATACGACTGACAATCCAGACTTCGTAGTGTTAGGGGATCATCAAGTAAATTGGCAATCAATTGTCGAATATAAATAAGGAATAGCAAATGAGAACACATAGTCTTATAAGTTTTGCCATATGCTGTGCGGCATTTGGGTCATTTTCCCACGCAAGTTGGACCCTTGATAATGATTCTTCAACAGTCAACTTTATCTCCACAAAGAACGAGCACATCAGCGAAATTCATCATTTTACCAAGTTATCTGGCAAACTAAGTGATTCCGGCCAGCTTCAAGCAGCGGTGCAATTGAGTTCAGTAGAAACCAATATAGCCATTCGTAATGAGCGTATGCAGACATATCTTTTTGATGTGAAAAATACACCAGAGGCGACGATCACAGCCCAGCTACCTGAATCAGTGATGGGCATGGGTGCAGGAACATCAGCCATGGTGACCCTTGATACGAATATTACGATCAAAGGCAAGTCTGCTCCTTATAGCGTTGAATTAAGCATAAGCAAAGATGATGATGGCAGCTTCCATGCTACAACGGTTAAGCCCGTTCTAATTAAAGCAGCAAACCATGATTTAGATCCTGGCATTGCTAAGCTACAAGAACTTGCGGGTCTAAAAAGTATCGGGTTAACCGTTCCAATGACGTTTTCTGTGACATTCAATCAATAGTCACCTGTAGCGCGGGACAATTACTCCCGCCCACAAAGTCTGTAGCACGGCATGTATCCCGTGCAAAGATAAGACAAATCCAGTTCAAAGCGCGGGATAAATAATCCCGCCCACAAAGCCAGTAGCACGGCATGTATCCCGTGCAAAGATAAGACAAATCCAGACCAAAGCGTGGCACAAATACTCCCGCCCACAAAGCCTGTAGCATGGCATGTATTCCGTGGAAAGATAAGACAAATCCAGTCCAAAGCGCGGGACAATTACTCCCGCCCACAAAGTCTGTAGCACGGGATTTATCCCGTGGAAAGATAAGACAAATCCAGTCCAAAGCGCGGGACAATTACTCCCGCCTAAAAACCTGTAGCACCGGATTTATCCCGTGAAAAGATAAGACAAAACCAATCCAAAGCGCGGAGTAAACGCTCCTGCCTACAATCTAATTTTGGATCTGCTCCTTGGTCACAATATTCACGCTTTCGTGTAATTCAGAATACTGTACAAAAGCTTGCCCCGACTTAAGTTGCATCATGACGTGATTAACTTTTTGTTCAAGATCATATTCCATTTCCCCGTAATCGGTTCCTTCTTGAAGAACAAAGGCTTCAACTAAATTGTTCAAGGTTTCTGGAGCAATGTCACTTAAAGGAATAATCATTCTTTAACACCTTTGTGGATTGAAAAGGGCGCAATAAAATCAGAAATACGTTTATGGAACCATATGTTGGGCTTCCAAGGAGTACCTTGTAAAAATCCCACATGCCCGCCGGTGTCACTCAACTCCAATTGAACCGCCTCAGAAAGCTCGTGTTCTTTAGGTAAAACCGCCTCATTCATAAAGGGGTCATCAATAGAATGGAGAACCAAGGTGGGGGTTTCAATATGCTTGAGAAAACTAATTGCACTGCACTTTTGGTAATAATCTTCGGCATCAGCAAAGCCGTGTAATGGCGCGGTAACATTTTGATCAAAATCTCTAAAGTTTGCCAATTTGGCAACTTTTTTATCATCAATGGGAATCAAACCTTTATAGTCAATAAGTCGCATTTTTGAACGTAGGGTTTTCACCATACTTTTTAGCAAATAGCTTTGATACACTTTAGAAAAGCCATGGTTAATACTGTCAGCACATTCAGCCAATTTAAATGGTGTAGAAACGGCTACCGCTGCTTTTAAAAATTTTTGCGCCGGCGTTTCCCCTAAGAACTTGAGTAGCATATTGGCACCCAATGAAAATCCGATTGCCACTTTAGGTAAATCAGGAAATTTTTTATCCAACCAAGCCATAAAGTAACTAGCATCTTCAGTTTCACCTGAGTGATAAGCGCGAGGCGTGGTATTCAGCTCACCTCCACAACCACGAAAATGCATTAACACGGTTTGCCAACCTTGAGACTGCAATTCAGCCATAAGATCATTGGCATAATGAGATTTCACAGAGCCTTCTAAACCATGAAATAGCACCGCAATCCCTTTGTTATTTTCCGGTGATTCTGGCTGCCCCCAAACCACTTTTACGCTATCGCTGTCAGGCAGTTTCAGTTTTTCTACCCGTAAAGCTAAAGGACGACGACGCTGAATAAACCTTGGCCATAAGGTTTGAACATGACGGTTTTTAGCCCAAAACGGCGCTTTGAAATCACTTCGTTTTATTCTATTTTTATTCGCTTCGGTGGCAAATTTATATTTATCGTTCATATCTCAAGATTAGTTTGATTACTAGAAATTGTGGCGGCCAGTTGTTCCACTATACACTTTAAATCAGCAGTATCTAGGGATTCAAGGGAGTCCAAATAATGGTAAAAATTAGATTTTCTTTTGGCATCTAAATAATGCTGATTGCAAAAACTGATAATCAGTGTTTGTTGTTGTTTTTCAGCTTCCAATTCCTGCTCTAACAGTTTTGCGTAAGTATTTGGCTTGTTCGTTTTGGCATCTATTCGTAAACGCCTAATGGTTTCCACTTGTGCGACTGAAGGGGCAATAAATTCTGATAACTCAACAAATTGAGATGAGCTTACCTGTCGATTATGGGTATCGAGATATGCACATATTAGCAGCAGATTTACGTTCATAGAGTATTCATTCTGCAGTTGCAGAGTTAAACGTTTTACTTCCGATTTAGCATAATGACGTAAAGAAAACTGCCAAAAATCCTCAGCTAACCAATTGTTGTTCATCAAATTCCTGTTGTTTTAATTCGAGCTCTTCTTGAGCCTCCATCCACAGTATTTCGGCCTCTTCTAAGTCTCCTTTTATATTGCCCTGCTCAAGTAACAGCTGTTTCAATTTAGCCTTGTTTTCATCAAGATAGAGATCAACATCAGTGAGTTCCGACTCGACTTTTGCAAGCTTCTCAGAACACTGATTCATCTTCTTTTCGGCGCTTTGAATTGCTTTACGCAATCCTTGTGTAGCTTGCCTAAACTCAGCTTCTAGTCGCTTTGTGTTCTTCCGATCAAATTTGTTCTCTACAGGTTTAGCCGTTGAAGAATCTATATTCTTATTCGCACTTTTCTGACTAGCATCCTTTAATAACCAATCACGATAGTCTTCTAGATCACCATCAAAGGGCTGCACCTTGCCGCTATCCACTAAATAAAAATCATCGCAAACTGAAGTGAGTAGGAAACGATCATGAGAAACTAACACCATTGCCCCTTCAAAGCTCTGCAACGCGATATTAAGAGCATGGCGCATTTCAAGATCCAAGTGGTTGGTAGGCTCATCCAATAACAAAAGATTCGGTTTTTGATACACCAATAAGGCGAGAACCAAACGCGCTTTTTCGCCACCAGACATAGGCTCAACTTTTCCTAATGCCTGATCACCATGAAATCCAAAGCCGCCTAAAAAATCCCGTAATGCCTGTTCAGGGGCAAGTTTATCGAGTCGATAAAGATGATCTAACGCACTATCTTGAGGTCGCAAAAATTCAAGCTGATGCTGTGCAAAATAGCCAATGCTCAGCCCCGCAGATGTCATATATTCACCGCTCATTGGCGTTTTTTCGTTTGCCAACAATTTAATTAAGGTCGATTTACCTGCGCCATTTCGTCCTAACAATCCAATTCGACTGCCTGGGACCAAATTCAGATGTAAACTATCAATAATCACAGTGTCATCGTAACCCACTTGCACTTGTTCCATTTTTACCAATGGATTAGGTAATTTAGGAGGGGCAAAAAACTCAAATGAAAACTGCGATTGCGCGTGAGCTGGCAGCAAATCTTCCATTTTCTCTAGTTGTTTAATCCGACTTTGCGCCTGCTTTGCTTTACTAGCTTTAGCTTTGAAGCGATTAATGAATGATTCAAGATGAGCGACTTTCGCTTGTTGCTTTTGATATTCCAAATCTTGTAGGCGTAATCGTTCTGCACGCTGACGCTCGAAAGACGCGTAGTTTCCGGTGTAACTAATCAGCTTTTGGCTTTCCACACTGAGTATTTCGTTCACCGTATTATCAAGAAAAGATTTATCATGTGATATAAGAATCAATGTTCCTGTATATCTTGTTAGCCATCTTTCTAGCCAAATAACCGCATCTAAATCCAAGTGGTTGGTAGGTTCATCAAGTAGCAGCAAATCAGAATGACATAGCAATGCTTGAGCAAGGTTAAGACGCATTCTCCAGCCACCTGAAAAGTCAGTGACTGGTTTTGTAATTTGATGGTGACTAAAACCTAGGCCAGCCAGAATGGTCGCGGCTCGAGATTCGATATCATAAGCCCCAGCGTGTTCCAATTGACCATGTAGCAAGGCAATTTTTTCACCATCATGATTTTCTTCAGCCGTTGCCAACTTCTGTTGTAATTGTCGATACAGCAAATCACCATCAATTACGTAGTCTATCGCACTGCGATTTGACGCTGGAGTTTCCTGGGCCACCGACACAATTTGCCAATTTTTGGGTAATTGACAATCCCCCGCATCAGGATGTAACTCCTGTCGCAGCAAGGCAAATAAGCTAGACTTACCACAGCCATTAGAACCAATAAGCCCCACTTTGTGGCCTGGATAAATAGTCGCAGATGCGTGTTCGAGGAGGACTTTACTGCCTCGCAATAAAATCAGATCTGAAATTTGAATCATTTACGAAGAATACTAATCAAATTAGTTGAATTGGCGTATTATATACTTATACCGCTTGAAATTGCGCGTTTGTGCACAACTGAAAAGCTAATTATTCCATTCAAGTAGCAGATATCAATGACTAACAAAACTAAGAAACGCTTTGTCGCCGGTGCTATATGTCCAAAGTGTAAAGCGCAAGATACAATAATGCTGTTTTTCGAAAACAATGTCGAAAAGCTCGCCTGTGTGGAATGTGACTACACAGAATCACAAACTGAAAAGCAAGTTGACTCAGCCAAACGGCAAAATGAAAGCGTGATTGGTGTTTTCAAACCTTAAACACATATTCGCGATTAGCTACCTATGGAAAATTGCGAATTCCACGAGATAAGTTTGGAAGGTCAAACCAAAAGGTCGAAGGTGTAGACACTTGAAGGCAGCAGTGGCAATCGTCGCAGCGCATTAAATTTGAAGATCCTCACCCGCAACATTCAACTCAATCCCTGATTACGCGGCTCTACATCTTACGGGTAAGAGCATAAACAAGTTAACTTCGCGGCAATTGAAGTTAGTAACATGGTCTGATGCATATACGTAGTTAAGTAAATCACCTAACAAGCCAATGTTGTTCAGCAAACTGGCTTGAGGGAAATGGTGAATTAGTTAGAAAGTGAGATTAACAAGATTCGATAATCAGCGCAACAACGAACCTTGTTGATAGGCAACTCTAATAATGAGGTGGCGGTGCTTCTTCACTGGAATCAGCAATATTTGACGGCTCAATCTGCTTCATTCTTTCGGTCATGTGTTTCAATTGAAATGCCATTCTATCAATTTGAATCTGCTGATCTGCGAGCGCTTTATTAAGTTGTTCTATGGTGTCTTCTTGAAACGCTAACTGCGTTTGCAGATGCGCTATTTCACTGTGTAAATCGGTACTCATTGTTTTACTAATCTTCCTGTTCAAATGGCCAATACTCGGCCAGCCCACTGCTACTTTCAGATAATAGCTGATTATTTTGATTGAAGCTCACAGCATACACTACCGCACTTTGTGGTTGCGTACCCTCCTTAGGGGTGACACGCCACTCTTGTACTTCACTGCCGGTCTCCACTGACCAAAGGTTTAACGCTCTGCCTGGTGATCCTGTGGCTAAATATTTTCCGTCTTCGGAAAACGTGGCGACACTGAATATTTTTTGGCGCTGTATATAAGATAATTGACTTATCTCTTCACCTGTTTGCACGTTCCAAATTCTTGCCCCGCGCTTGCTGTCTGCGGTGAATGCATAACGACCTAAATCATCTAACGCGACCTTAGTGACGCGACTTGAATGAGTGAAACGGTGTATCACTTGCCCGCTGCGAGTATCCCACAGGTAGGCAACATAGTCGTTGCCACCGGTCAGTGCGTAAAACCCATTTGGCGAAATATCAACACTATTTATTTTTTCTTGGTGTCCCAGAAACTCGAGGCGGCGTCCTGTGGCAGGTTCGAAAAACATGGCTTTTCCGTTACCTCGACCGACTAAAACACCACGGCCATTGTTGCTCACAGCAATATCGCGAACACTTGCTTCATCTATTCGCCAAAAACCTTCAGGTTCACCAGAGGATAGATTCCAAAGTGCAAAAGCTTCTCTATCGGCGGTCACCACATAGCTGCTATCAGCGGCTATATGCACTATGCCAACGGTATTATTAACATGGCCTTCTTCTTGGTGACTCCACTTATATTTTTCTGTTTGTTCAACTAAATCCCAAACTAGAATTCCCTGTTGTGCTGTAGAGACTACCGCCAACTTACTATCCGCAGAAATATCTGCCGCATAAGTGCCTTCAATAGCATGTCGAATAGATTTATCAGGCTCACTGATCACGCCACTGCATGCGCTCAGTGCAAAAATACAGACTATCCAAATTAATTTAAATCGGTTTTGCAAAATTATTCGGTCCACAGTTTTGTGCATACTGTCTATTCAAGTTTGTGTATTAGGTCAGTTCGTTTAGTATATACCCAAGTCACCTTAAAATGCGCGTTTCACAACGATAGGTAAGGTTAATAGCTTACAATATAGTGGTTATTGCATCTGTTTTCCTGTCGTTTGTTGCTAGCAAGTTTATCCAGATAGATTTAAACTGCCCCGCAAATATTTTTGAGGACGTTGGACTTCTGCCCAACTTTAAAAAGACGCATTTGGACTTTTTGCTTGTGGAAATAAGCAAATTGATTTTTAGAAATTTTGGAGAAATTGAATGAAAAAGGCAGCTATTGCATTTGTCGTCGCTTCTGTTTTCGGCATAACTGCTTGTCAACAAAAAGCCGACCCGTTACAGATTGAAGAAGTTAAATTCACATCCGCAGAAGAAGAACAGGCTTATGCGTTTGGCGCAAGCGTAGGTGGTTTTGTTGAGCAACGTTTAGCCGCTCAAGAAAGTATGGGCGTTGAACTTGATAGAGCACTAATTTTGAAAGGCTTTGCAGCAGCCATGCAAGCACAATCTCAATTGGAACAAGGCGAAATTCAAAAATTGAATGCAGACATTGATAAAGCAATGCAAGCAGGTCAATTGCTACTAGCAGAGAAAAATATCGAAAAAGGCAAACAGTGGTTAGCTGAAAATGCCAAGAAAGAAAACGTCACTGAGACTGAGTCAGGCTTACAATATGAAGTTCTGATTTCCTCAGAAGGCGATAGCCCTTCAGCTGAAGATACTGTTCAAGTACATTACCGTGGTACTTTATTAGATGGTACTGAATTTGATTCGTCTTATAGCCGAGGTGAACCTGCTACTTTCCCACTTAACCGTGTGATTTCTGGTTGGACTGAAGGTGTGCAGTTAATGACTGTTGGTTCTAAATATAAATTTTATATTCCATCAGAACTTGCTTATGGCGAACGTGCTACAGGTAAAATCACACCAAACTCAACACTTATTTTCGAAGTTGAGTTGCTGGATATCTTAAATAAAGAAGCCGTTGAATAATAGAATATTCCTATTAGGTTAAATACATAAAAAAGCCGGAAGTCATTTTGACTTCCGGCTTTATTTTTTGCTATCAGCGTGATCCTTGCTGTACCTAGTTCCACGTTTTTTATTGGTCTTTCTAGTCGACCTTAAGGCCCGAAATAAACCCGGGTTTGTAATTAAATTGTACTACCTAATTGTATACACGGCTGAACAGGATTGATGTTCATTGCCGACGTTTTTATTACCGATAGGCCTCCTTAAAAAGTCACCTTCGATTTATTTACGTTATATAACAAAACACTGTAACATACTCGGTAGAAAAGCCAGCTACAGCGCAGGTTAAGACGACATTTTTTTACGATTTACTTTACGCTTCAGTGCGTCGCTTAACTATGTTTAATGATAGTCCAATTTTGTTTTTTTTCATGCAAAATTTAGCTGTTTCTTGGAACGTTTTTGACTAATAAAACAGCAGTTATAATTTATAGTTAGATCACTACTTGGCAACTATTGGCTAAGTCTTTGTATCCACAACAGTGTTTAATAAAAAAGAGGTTTTTTGCTTGAGAACCCCGTTAATTACCCGCAAGGGTTACCAACAATTACAGAATGAACTCGAACACTTATGGCGAGTAGAGCGTCCTGAAACAACGAAAAAGGTAACTTGGGCCGCAAGCTTAGGTGATCGCAGTGAAAACGCCGATTATCAGTACAATAAGAAACGTTTGCGAGAAATTGACAGACGCATTCGCTATCTCACAAAAAGTCTCAAACATTTAAAAGTAGTCGACTATTCACCACAGCAAGAAGGCAAAGTATTTTTTGGTGCCTGGGTGGAAATAGAAAATGAAGACGACAAAACCTTACGCTTACAAATTGTCGGCTACGACGAAATCTTTTCCCGTAAAGATTGTATTTCCATCGACTCTCCCATGGCGCGAGCATTATTGAAGAAGGAAGTTGACGAGGAAGCTACCGTGCGCACCGAGGCCGGTGAGTTCAATTGGTTAATAAAAAGTATTGAATATGAAAAATAACCACGGTTAAGTGTTTTTTATCTTCAGCTGCACTGTTAAAGTTGCGGCTGTTTATTTTTGGGCTCTAATTAGCCTATTTTCAGTTTTCCAAGGCGATAACGCCTTATCAAGGGTCTTGTATGATCATCGAAAAAATTGCTAGCGAACTCAGCGTTGAGCAGAAACAAGTTAACGCTGCTGTTGAATTATTAGACGGCGGTGCAACAGTACCGTTTATAGCTCGTTATAGAAAAGAAGCCACCTTTGGCCTGGATGACGCGCAGTTAAGAGCGTTAGAGCAACGTTTAGGCTACTTACGCGAAATGCAGGAGCGTATGGTGGTGATCCTGAAATCTATTGATGAGCAGGGCAAATTAACGCCAGAGTTGAGTCAAAAGATACGGGCGTCTGAAAATAAAACCGAATTGGAAGATTTATATTTACCATTCAAACCGAAACGACGCACCAAAGGGCAGATTGCCATAGAGGCAGGTTTAGAACCATTAGCCGACAAGCTGTTTGCTAATCAACAACTCAATCCAGAAACAGAAGCTGAGAGTTTCGTCAATCCAGAGGCCGGTGTCGCGGATGTAAAAAGTGCATTAGACGGTGCCAAATATATTTTAATGGAACGCTTCTCTGAAGATGCTGCGTTACTGCAAAAAGTGCGTCGCTATTTACAGCAAAATGCACATATCCGAAGTACTGTGGTCAGTGGTAAAGAAAAAGAAGCAGCTAAATATTCTGATTATTTTGCACATAGCGAAAAAATCAGTAAAGTCCCCTCACATCGAGCTCTAGCCATGTTTCGTGGGCGCAATGAAGGGTTACTTCAAGTCAACCTTGATGCAGATCCGCAACGGGAAGAAAACGACCGCAGTGCTTATTGCGAAAGTATCATACGCGAGCATTTGAATTTGCAATTTAATGGTAAGCCTGCCGATGCATGGTTAGCGACTGTTGTGCAATGGACGTGGAAAGTAAAAATCCAATTGCATATGGAATCTGAATTGTTTGGTGCCATCAGAGAACAAGCTGAAGAAGAAGCTATTGGTGTTTTTGCTCGTAATTTAAATGACTTATTAATGGCCGCTCCGGCGGGCGCTAAAGTCACTATGGGTTTAGATCCTGGTTTACGAACGGGTGTAAAAGTCGCTGTAGTAGATACCACAGGTAAAGTTGTAGCGACAAACACAATATTTCCACACGTACCGCAAAATCAGTGGGACAAATCGTTACGTACACTAGCCAACTTATGCAAACAGTATAAAGTCCAGCTAATCAGTATTGGCAACGGCACAGGCTCAAGGGAAACCGACAAACTTGTGGCGGAGCTGATTAAATCAGCGCCAGAATTAAACCTACGTAAAATTGTTGTCAGCGAAGCTGGCGCATCGGTTTATTCTGCATCTGAGTTGGCGTCTCAGGAGCTACCTGGGATGGACGTATCCTTGCGTGGTGCAGTGTCCATCGCTCGCAGACTACAAGATCCATTGGCTGAGCTTGTGAAAATTGAGCCTAAGGCGATCGGAGTAGGTCAGTACCAGCATGACGTTAGCCAGAGTAATCTTGGTAAATCTCTAGAGCATGTTATTGAAGATTGTGTAAATGCGGTAGGCGTCGATGTGAACACCGCATCTCCCGCACTTTTATCTCATGTATCTGGTTTGAACCGGACGTTAGCGCAAAATATAGTGATGTTTCGTGATCAACACGGCGCGTTTACCCAACGAAAAGATTTATTGAATGTTGAAAGGTTGGGTCCAAAGGCCTATGAGCAGGCAGCAGGATTCTTAAGAATCGTTAACGGCAGCAATCCATTAGATGCCTCAGCGGTGCACCCTGAAGCTTACCCTGTGGTGAATGAAATCGTGGATAGAACAGCTTGCGCAGTGAACGATCTGATTGGCAACAAAGAAGTTCTTAAAGCGTTATCTCCCGAGACCTATACCAACGAGAATTTCGGTTTACCCACAGTCACCGATATAATCGCCGAACTTGAGAAGCCCGGTCGCGATCCCCGTCCTGAGTTTAAAACCGCTGCATTCAAAGAGGGTGTTGAAAAAATATCTGACTTGAAAGAAGGCATGATTTTAGAGGGTGTAGTCAGCAATGTTGCTAATTTCGGTGCATTTGTCGATGTAGGTGTACATCAAGATGGTTTGGTACACATCTCCGCCATGACTAACAAGTTTATTTCTGATCCCAGAGAAGTGGTAAAAGCTGGTGACATCGTTAAGGTCAAAGTCATTGAGGTAGATGAGCAGCGTAAGCGAATTGCTTTCACCATGAAGTTAGATGACAACACTGCCAAACCTCAAGGGGCTAGAGACAATCATTCAAAAGCCGACAATAGAGGCCCCCATAAACACGCCAAGCCGACTAAAAACCAAGGCCGAGATAATCATCGTAAAAAATCCCCCGCCCAAGGTAATGCTGCCATGGGTAACGCCTTTGCGGATGCGTTTGCTAAAGCGAAACAAAAGTAAGGTTTTTGATCTTAATTGCTAATTGTTAAGGTTGTCCTCACACATAGGGTAATACTTGTGTGTGAGGAAACTGACAACAAAAGTATTGTATGGATCAGTAGCCGGATATTGTGAGGTTAGATAAACAAAGAATATAAAAGTAAGTGAATACTTACTTTTATCAAAAAGACTAGGCACTAAATTGCAATTGTGAAGATCGAGGTTCAGATACTTTCTGATAAAAATTTTCAATAACCGATACCCGCTGTAAAATTCCGCTATCTCTATTTTCAAGACGTTCACGGTTTTGCTCTAAGCTAGCAACATCGGCACTTTGGTCCAGCGAGCGAGTGGGTGGTTCAGCTGCAAACCCATCCACAATTTCATCTAAATTTGGGGTGTTTGCGGCAATAGGGTTTTCCGCAGACTCAATACCCTGTGAATTTAACGAGTCGCCTAGCTGCTGTTCTATATTGTTAGTGACGGCTTGTTTAGCACTCTCTGCTTTTTCTCGCGCAATATCAGAACGCGCTTCCGTCGCTATCTTAGTTGCTTCACTAGCAACTCGTAAATCTTGTGCGGAAGGATCAGCTGGAGCCAGCGCAGCAGCCCGTACTTGCTGCATTTTGCGGATGGTTTCTTCTGGGGTATCTTCCTCAGAAATGTCGATAGACACTTCCCCCCCAACAGCATATTGATTGCCATCAGGTCCATTTTCATATTCATAGGTAGGTGATGCAGCATATTGCCCACCCACTGCCGCATGTGCTTGTTCATGTGAACGTACTTCGGCATCACGGCTTTTAAGTTCTTCTATCTCTTGTTGATCTGCTAATTGTTGTTGTTGCTGTTTGCTTTCAGCATCTTCTTTGCCCGCACTAGGATCTTCAGCGTTATCTTTTTCAGCTAAATTTTCTTGTGTGCGGTCATTTTGTGTTTGATTATTTTGTTGTGCTTGAGGTCGCTCATAGGTGACCTGAACTTGCTGACTGGGGGTTTTAACACGGTCTGACTCCGAGCCCAATCCACTTTCAGCCGCAGAATTTTCTGCATTACTAGTTTGCGGGATGGTTTCTCGTTGTTGATTGTCGCGCCGAGCAGCATCAGTACTGACATTATTCGTGGGGAATAATATTGCTGTTGGAGTTGGGGTGACAATATTCATCAGAAACGGCCTTGAGCCCTAAGCCAACTCATCAATGATACGACCAACCGTATCATTGGCCACTTCCAATACTTTGCCAGATGCCAAAGCATTGCGACTATTAATTTGAAGGGAAAGTAAGTTATCAGTCAAGGAGTCGCCGCCAGTAGGCAGTAGTTGACTAACTTGGCCTAACTGCTGAGTTGCAGCATTTGCTAACACGTCTTGCGGCGTTTGAGCTTGACTATTGCTTTGCGCAATACCCAGCGAAGCCTCAGTGATACCTTGCTGCGCACGGTTCAACCCAAGCGTCCCAGATATGATCGCTGAATTCACATTATTGCTTACATCAAATGCCATAGATAACCCCCATTACCTGTGCAAATTATAGCCTATTCCAATTAAATTGGAAACCTAGCTCGTTATGTTTAAGCATTTAAACAAAATAGCAATAAACTCATCCGGATGGGAAATGAAAGGCGCATGGGAAGCATGGGGGAAAACATGCGTAAAATCAGACAATTGCGAATTCTCAATGAGAGGGATCGCTTTGGCTGGCACTAAACTATCGAGGCGTCCATACAGGCGAAACGTAGGACACTTAATACCACCTACTTGTGCTCTTAAATCTGTGTTAGCCAGAATATTTAGCCCTGCCCGTAACGCAATATCATCTGGAATCGGATATTGCTGAATATGTGATTTGATTAATTTTATATCCTGTTTAGCAGATTCACTTCCCATCGCTTGAATCGCCATGAATCGGTCGAGTGTTTTACTGAAGTCTTGTTCCAGTTGACGTGTAAATGCCTGTAGAACATTTGCTTTTATTCCGGGCCACCCCTGTGCTTCGGAAAATTTTGGCGAACTAGCCACTAGCACTAAATTTTCGCATTGTTCAGGTCGGCTAATGGCAAGTTGTTGAGCGACTAAACCGCCAAGAGACCAACCGATAAAACTAGACTTGTCCGGGATGCAATCAGCAACCATACTGCAAACTGAATCTAAGTCATATTGAGCCGGTAATACATCTGCATTGCGCCCAAAACCAGGCAAATCAAGCAGAGTGATACGAAAATATTGTTCCAAAATGTGGCTAATAGGTTCCCACACACCGCTGTTGAGCCCCCAACCATGTAGTAAGACTAGATTGGGACCTTGTCCACGAGTTTCAAAAAAAAGGGAGTTGCTCATTGGGCTCTCATTTAATAAGGAATTTTATGGGACTAAGTCACTTTTACTTTACGTCAGCAAATATTAGCAAATGGCGCAATTTTAGTAAAAAAGTAACAACCTGGTTGGAACTAAATCAGCACTGTGTTTTATGTCACCAACCTAGTGGATATTTAATCTGCGATTATTGCGATAGTGATATTACATATTTCGAGCTTGAAAAATACCAATTCGACCTACTAAACAATGTTGCAGTGTGTTTAGGATTATCTTCTGCAAATTTCGACAGTTTAACTGCACTTGCCGAATACCAATGGCCGCTCTCAAACTTAATAACCCAGTTAAAATTTCACAACAAAAGCATCCATGCCAGAGGCTTAGCACAATTATTCTGTGCGCACGCTAGGCCACCACAATCCCAGTTACCGCAAGCAATTATTCCTATTCCACTGCACACTTCTAGATTAGCGCAAAGAAAGTATAATCAAGCCGCCATAATTGCGTTAGAAATAGCTAAACAAAGCGGCATCCCCTGTTTAACCGATACCCTAGCGCGACCGAAAAAAACCTTAGCACAAACCGAATTGACAGCGCAGCAACGACAAAAAAACATTAAAGATGCATTTGCAATTAATCAGCCATTAACGAAGCAGGTTAATCATATTGCTTTGTTTGATGATGTTGTAACAACGGGAGCAACCTTGAGTTCTGCTGCCGAAGCTATTCGCAGCGAATATCCGCAAATGCAAATTGACGCGTGGTCAATTTGCATTACTCCGAAAAATAATAAACCTGACTAATCTTAAATTAATCAATAAATCCGGACATGAAAATTGCGTTCCCCATTAGTCGGCTAGTCCCGTACCAAACACCACGGAAATTGGGATTATTCACAAATCCAATGACTCGCCCCTTGCCAAATCGATGAGCAACGATGGCAGCTGAATCGGATATAAGATCTTGCATCTCATCAGAGGCATATCCAGCCATTAATGGCTTTTCGGCGTACTGAGCGACGGTAATAAAGGGTTTGTCGGGCATCATGAGTATGTCAGTAGTATTGCGAAACACCGGTAATAACGCTCGGCTATAACCAAACCCAAGGGGATGACTAATATCTAGTTTAGTTTCGAATACAGCCCCTGCAATACGTTGTTTTGCAGCAAATGCTTCTCTGTCAGCAAAACTAAGATTACTAGCATTGAAGGCATCCTGTATTTCCGATTTTTTCATGAAATTGGCTTTTAACCAGCCATTATCACTTAAAAATTTAGTTCCAGATTGTTGACCAATTAACACTCCGCCTTGATCAACCCATTCGGCGACTTTCTCAATGACATCGTCTGGCAATTTTGAGTATTTTCCACTGACCCATATCATGTGAGTGTAACTAGACATATCTAATCCGGATAGACGATCCATATCAATAATAGATACAGGCATTCCCACTCGAGTATCTAAATAATGCCAAGTTTCACCTGCTTCATATTGATTGACACCTAAACCGCCAACAATCATCACTTTAGGCAAGGTAACCGGCGCCATTTTAGAACTACCTAAATCAATACCTTGGCCTGTTAAACCACTTTCAATTGACCAAACAGGTATATTCAGCTCGGTAGATAAGGATTGAATTTTTGCAAACATATGGTCTGGCTGATTAAGCCCTGTAGGTATGACGATTGAACCTGATGAAAAGCTAATGGTTCCACTACTGGTTTTCGCCGAAAATGCCGTTTCTGCGGCACGGACTTTTATGCCACTTTGCAATAATCGCTGCAGTAATTTAGGCGCCTTGTAATCTTGCCAACTGAAGCCATATGCATAAGCCCCCGATTTCAAGGCTGGTAATTTATCTACTCTCAATTCAGCTTGCTTATCAGCATAAGAGAGTTTTCGGAAGTCGCCTTTGTCTACTTCAGTGTATTGAAGGTTAAAAGCTAAGGGTAAATTCCAATTGGAAACATCGTAAAAGGTATTATCGACAAAACGTTTACGAGTGGAGAATATCGATTTAACCAAACGATATCTCGGCTGATCCGTTGGCACAAATATGCTGTCCACTGAGTGATAAGTCAGATCATCTATTTCAGCATTTTTGTTTAATGGATAATGTTCAATTTTATGTTGCTGTAGAATTTTCATCAGCTCATTAAAGCGACTTTTGTCATGACTTTCGCTGATTAAATAGCCTTTTACTCGATCATCTTTAATCAATTCTTTGGTTTCTTGATTGAAACTAGACTGATACTCAATAAGCGCTTGTTTATTCGCAAGTGCGCCTTTGAAGGTAGATAACGAAGTAGTGACCTGATTTTGAATCGTATCTGAGAATGCAAGAGGTCCATTTACGGTATCTTGTAAATGCCCACGACTACTGGCTTGCTCAAATAAAATACCTATAGATCCTAGCGCATCGGGATAAGTTGAACCTTTCCCGTAGTAAAAGTCATCATAGGCTTCTTGAGTGAAATACAACTGTTTGCTGTCATCTAACGCAGCCGCATGGAAATTGGCCAAGGCCTCGGTGAGCTTGACGTTTTGTTCTGGTGTCCAAGGGTTTTTGCGCGACGAAATACCTGGTTGGAAAAAGAAAGTGCTGTTAGATCCCATTTCATGAAAGTCAGTTAATACATGGGGACGCCATTGTTGAAACTGCTTGATACGCGCACGAGATTCAGGATGGGTCAGCAATAACCAATCACGATTCAAATCAAACCAATAGTGATTTACCCTGCCTCTAGGCCAGCGTTGACTTAGCTCTCGACTATTTGGATCAGATACAAGGTTTTGACTTTTATGCATATTCGCCCAATGAGCAAATCGCGCTAAACCATCAGGGTTAATAGATGGGTCTAGCAACACCACATTATTTTCTAATAATTTATCTACTTCAGGCCCTTGTGCTGCCGCCAAGTAGTAAGCGACTAGTAAAGATGCATTGGAGCCTGACGATTCGTCACCGTGAACACTGTAACCCATCCAAAGTACCAGCGGGTCGCTACTGTTTGATTTGGCCCCTTGCTCAATCACTTGTAAATGACGTTTCTGGATGTCTTTTATATTTTTTTGGTTATCAGCAGAGGTGATAGTCATTAACAGCAGACGGCGATTTTCATGGGTTCTACCGGTGTCAGTTAAACTAACCCGATCGGACGTTTCAGCCAACACTTCCATATAGCGAACTATTTGATCATGTCTTGCATGCCAAGTTCCTACAGGAGTACCTAAGATATCAGCTGGTTTGGGAATATTGGTGTCATAACTAACGGCTTTTGGAAGATAATCTAAGTCAGTCAAAGCGGAAGCTGAAAACGATAAAAACAAAAAAAGTACAGTGGCGCAATAACGCTTTAAATTCATATAAAACTCTTTAAAGTAGATTTAATTATTATTTTGACTAACCAGTAAGGTTTAAAACTCACTCAGCTTCTACTAAAGTAGTAGAACACCTTGTTTGGTGTACAGTATGCCTCAATTCTTTGATAGTTAAAAATTTCATAACAGAATCACATTACTTGAGTGTTTTACTCAGGTATTTCTGTTAAACTGTTCGCCTAATTTTATAAGCATCAGGAATGATTGATGATTAATATTTCTGAAAGTGCACAAGCTCACTTCACTAAACTGCTTGAAAAACAAGAACCTGATTCAAATATTCGTGTATTCGTAGTCAATCCAGGCACGCCAAGTGCGGAATGTGGTGTTTCTTATTGTCCACCGGATGCCGTCGAAAAAACCGATATATTGCTTACATTTAATGGTTTTGACGCAGTCGTTGATCAAGAAAGTGCACCATTTTTAGAAGAAGCTGAAATTGACTTTGTAACAGACCAGATGGGCTCTCAACTTACCTTGAAAGCACCAAATGCAAAAGCCCGCAAAGTTGACAGTGATGCGCCCTTAGCTGAACGCATCAGTTATATGATTGAAGCGGAAATAAATCCACAATTAGCCAGCCACGGCGGCAAAGTTATGTTGATGGAGATCACTGATAAAGGTGAAGCCATATTGCAATTTGGTGGTGGCTGTAATGGCTGTTCAATGGTTGATGTTACTCTCAAAGATGGCATTGAAAAGCAAATGTTAGAAGCTTTTTCCGGTGAGATAACTGCTGTCAAAGATGCGACTGAGCATACTGCCGGCGAACACTCATATTACTAAAAATAGCACTTCACATTTTTAACGCTGGATAATGCTTAAAAACTGGCTGTATAAAATGGGCAGTAATCCCCACAAAAGTTGGGCTGATTTTAAAATCGGCCTAACTGTTTTTATTGCTGGGGTTATTTGCATTTTTGGCGGCTTAAAACTGTGGATTTGGTTACAGATACCCGGCGTTTTATTATTGGCGTTGGGTCTGATTTTCGCAGCCAAAGGTTACCTAGGCATATTCGCCAACCGTTTCTCGCAAACCCTTAGTCAGTTTGAGAAGGCGAGCGATAAAGCCAAACGAAATACCCAGAAAGACTAATACCTCTGGCTCCTAGAAAAGCAAGCATGGCTATCCATAACGCCCAATTCCCTAGATCTTGCCACAACCACCACACTGGAAAATACACCAATAGCGCACTAATCAACATGCTATCACGCATGGCATTGGCACGGGTCAACCCGACAAATACTCCATCCATTAAAAAGCACCAATGTGCCACTAATGGCAATAGCCAGATAATAGGCAAAAACGCTCCCGCCGCCTTTTGCAAGGATTCTAAGTCAGTGAGCAGTTGAATAATATTATTACCCCAGATAACAAACACTAAGGTGTAAAGTATTGCAAAAGCACTCGACCAAAAAAGTCCTAAAGTGACATTTGCTTTCAGCAGTTTATCGTTTGACGCACCTTTGGCTTCACCCACTCTAGCTTCAACAGCAAATGCCACAGCATCCAACCCTAAAGCGATGAGCACAAAAAACTGCATTAACAGCGCATTAATCGCAGCCGTTTGAACCCCTAAACGAATACCTTGAAAGGTCATAAAAACTAAACAGGCTTGCAAAGCTAAGTTTCGAATCAACATTGCACTATTAAGACGGGTCAAAATAGCTAAACTTTTTAATCCTAGCCATTCTCGTTTAGGTAAAACACGGTCGGCTCTAAACACAAAGAACAAACCCATGATAGTAATACAATATTCGGCAATCATCGTAGCCGCTGCGACTCCAGCAACGTGCCAATCAAACACAAAAACAAAGAGTAAGTTCAAACCGATATTCAGTAAATTGGCAAATACTTGGCTGTACATCACCAATTTATTTCGTTGTTGGCCAAGTAACCAACCAATCAACGCCAAATTAGCTAATGCCGCTGGTGCACCCCAAATACGCACATTAAAATACTCAACGATGACTTGAGAAACCAATTCATTGGCATCTGAAAAGTGTAAACCGATAGCTAAAATTGGTTGCTGAAGTAGCAACAATAAAACAGCAATGATGCCAGCACTGAACATGCTTTGATAAAACACTTTGAAACTGGCCTGGGTCGACTTTTGTCCTTTCGCTTGCGCACTTAAGCCAGTGGCAGACATGCGTATAAAACCGCAAATCCAATAAATTTGCGTTAGTATAAGTGAAGCAACGGATGCGCCAGCCAAAACATGGGTTCCATTCATATGCCCAAGTACCGCAATATCTACAAATCCCATCAAAGGCGCGGTAATATTGGCCAATAACATCGGGAAAATTAAAGCAATCATTTCTAGATGCGCTGATTTTTGCCAGAATAGAGGCTTTGAAGCAGATGACGTTGGAAGATCAGACAATGATTGGGTCCAGAGCAAGTAAACAAATAAATTTACAGTATTATTTCATTTTTTTAGTACTGGGAGGGGTTTTATTTTCTGCCTTCAGTAAAGCAGTTAACGCAACGCCGTCTCATGGCGTTGTTCTACTATATCACCATGTCAGTACAGACACGCCAGCGAGCACCTCAATTAGCCCTGAGAAATTCTCTGAGCACATGGCTTATCTGCAAAAAAATCACAATGTAATCGCCCTGCAAACATTGATTGAAAGCATTCAAAATGACTTGCCATTGCCCGAAAATGCCGTTGCTATTACGTTTGACGATGGTTATCAAAATATTGCTGACAACGCACATCCGATTCTGCTGAAATATGGTTTTCCCTATACCATTTTTATTAGCCCCGACTTAATCGGTAAGCAAAATCACCAACTTGATTGGCCACAGATAGCTAAAATGAGTAAACAAGGTGTCAGCTTCGCTAACCATACCCGCATCCACAAACACTTGCTGATTGATAACCAACAACCGGACTGGTTGGATAAAACCATAGAAAATATTGAACAGGCCGAGCAGAGTATCAAGCATCATGCAGGCTTCGATTTGAAGTATGTTGCTTACCCATACGGCGAATACAATCAAGCACTTAGTCAAGCGCTTGTCAAAAAGGGGTTTATCGGATTTGGGCAGCAATCAGGGGCTATTTCTAAAAACAGTGATTTTGGCGCATTGCCGCGTTTCCCAGCTGCGGGGATATACGCAAACCTCGAAACACTGAAAGTCAAAATGAACAGCTTAGATATGCCGATAATCAGTAAGAGTCGAGCAGAACCGCAACTCAGTCTTAGCGAACGAACACCTTCACAAACCATTAAAGTCAAATTGGACGACATGCATACAAGCCAACTATCCTGTTATTTTGGCGGGCAACCAATAGATGTAAAGTGGCAAGACAATTCGTTTACTTATGCAATCGAAAAACCGCTGCCAAAGGGACGCTCACGGGTAAACTGCACGGCACCAAGTATCACTTATTCAGGTAAATATTACTGGTTTTCTCAACCTTGGTTTGTTCCTGATGAAAATGGTAACTGGCTCGATTAAACTCGTTATTGATGGGAATGTTTGTGGATGGAAATTAAATTAGAAAAGCCAATTTCTGCTCAGCTGATTGCGCTTTTAAAAGCACATCATCAAGAAATGTTTGAACATTCACCGCCAGAGAGTGTGCACGCTTTGGATGAATCTAAATTCAATGCCGATGATCTGACATTCTGGGGATTATGGCAGCAAGACGAACTAGCCGGATGTGGCGCATTAAAAGTCTTATCCGCCAAGCACGCAGAGATAAAATCAATGCGCACATCTAAGGCATTTTTACGCCAAGGGGTCGCGGCCAAAATTCTCACTCATCTGATACGCGAAGCAAAACAACGAGGTTATCATCGCTTGAGTTTAGAGACTGGTAGCATGGAATTTTTTGCACCTGCCAGAGCCTTATACGCGAAAAACGGATTCATAGAATGTTCGCCGTTTGCCGATTACGTTGAAGACCCCCACAGTGTTTGCATGACCCTAGATATTCGCAGAGTAGACAGCGAACCACACAAAAGTTAGGCTAAAAAGTCCTTAAAAAAAGCCAATGTGCGCTGCCAAGCTAGCTCTGCAGCCTCTTGGTCATAACGGCTCGTTGAGTCATTATGGAAGCCATGGTTAACCCCTTGATAGGTATGAGCAACATAATTTGCATTGTTCGACTCTAGTATTTTTTTATACTCTGGCCAACTACTGTTGACCCGTTTATCCAAGCCAGCAAATTGTATCATTATAGGTCCTTTCACCTTGGCTGCGATCTCGTCTTTCGCTGGTGTCCCGTAGAAAGGAACAGCCGCATCAACTAAGTGAGGCAAAGTACCAGCTAACATGTTGCAAATATATCCGCCAAAACAAAAACCAACTACGCCCAATTTACCATTGCTTTTCGCATGGATCTTTAAGAATCGAGCGGCCGCAATAAAATCCTGCTCAACCTTTCCTTTATCCAAGGAACGTTGCATTTTACGCCCTTCGTCATCATTGCCAGGATAACCGCCAAGGGGAAATAGCGCATCGGGTGCAAATGCGATATACCCTGACTTTGCCAAGCGACGAGCAACATCTTTGATATAAGGGTTAAGACCACGGTTTTCGTGCACCACCAATACGGTTCCGGTCTTTTCATTGAGCTCTTTGGGCACAGCCAAATAACCACGGCCTTTTCCATGCCCTTGGGGGGAATCAAATTCTAAATATGAAGCTGTAATATCAGGATCATTAAATGAAACTTGCTCGGCTTTTGCATAATTAGGAGTTAAAGAAGCAGCAATTGTCGATATCGCCAAGCCTGTAACGGCCAAACTTGATATTCGCGTTAAAAAAGTCCGTCTATCTATATCACCATGGGCGTATTCATCGTACCAATCGAAGGCTTGCTGGGGAATTTTAACCGTATTATCACTCATCAGTTTAACCTCTATATTTGGGCTGCTTATATAATTTAGGATCACTTTACACTAAAGTTTTTTGCATGTGAACGTGGGGTAAAAAACCCAAGTTTGTTCCTTTCTCACTTGGATGAGATGTGGATTTTTGTACAAAGCCAAATTTAACGTATGCCTGAATCGCAGCTTGATTTTCTGCCATTACATCTAAAACTAGCTTTGTCTTGCCTAACTTTGTTGCCGTTTCCGAGCAATGTTCCAAAAGACTGGTTGCAATTCCTTGTCTGCGGCTTGAGGGCTCAACAGCCAAGTGTCCTATACAAAGATCGTGAAAAGTTGGCGCTTTCACTAGATAAGATAGATCTTCACTATTATTTAGAATGGCGGCAGTTTCTAAAGGTCCAAAATGTACAATTAAACTTGCTAAAGTTTGTTGTTTAAACAAATCGGTTATCGGTGCTTGCCAGTAGCTCACGCATCCACATAACAATCCATCTTGTATCGCAACAGTTTGATTTAAAAAACCAAACTGCCCCTCAGGAATTTGTAACGCGGTTTCTAAAAAATCCAAACAAATTTTTTGTTTTTCAGACAAGCTTAACGCTGTGTGATGGCCGGTGAGTAAACTCATTAGGTTGTCCGGACCAGACAAAAAAAGCAATTTGGCAAGAGTTTGATAATGACTTGCTTGGGCCCGCGTAATTAGCATGTTTTTAGAATTACATCATAGTAACGATTTTGGGCATATCTTCTAATATCTGTGAACCTTCACTCACAGGTATTGAACCAGGTTCCATTTTAGGTTTGAAACGGCCAACAACCTCGCCACGGGGATTGATAACGGTGATTGAAGCACTATGGTCGACTAAATAATTGGGATCGTCGGTGTTATCACTCATAGCGTACATCATGCCCATCGCTCTAACCAATGGAAATAATTGTTTATGCTCGCCAGATGTGGCCCAAAAATCAGGATTAAAGAAGTTAACGTATTCTTGTAAACGCTCAGCGCTATCACGTTTTGGATCAACTGATAAAAACCAAATTTTGACCGGATTTTCAGTTTTGATCGCCTGTAATTGCGGATAAATCCCTTTCAGTTCTGCCAGTGTAGTCGGGCAAATATCGGGGCAAAAAGTGTATCCAACAAACGCCAAGGTCCAATACCCCTTGAGTTGTTGATTATTAAATACCTCACCATTTTGGTCGTAAAGTTCAAACTCTGGCAGCGCTCGCTCCACCGGATATTTTTGAAGATACTTCACTTCTTCCACTTCCGGTGGCGCAATAACCACCGAAAAGTACAGGCCAGCAGCCAAAGCTACTACCGCGACTATGCCAATTAATAGGTTTTGTTTCATAGTGTGAATTTTAAATAATGGTCAACCAGTAATACTACAAAGAGTACCATTAAGTGAACAATTGAAAAACCAAAGGTTTTCATCGCAGTGTTTTCATTACAGGCATATTTCAATTTCCACGCATAGTACATGAAACCAACATTCAACAGGCCTGAACCTAATAAGTAGATGACCCCAGACATACCCGTTAGATACGGAAGTAAACAAACAATGGTTAATAAAAGGGTATACAGTAAAACCGAGGTTTTAGTGAACTCAACACCATGGGTAACCGGTAACATTGGAATTTCAGCCTTCGCATAATCTTTCACTCTATGTATAGCTAACGCCCAAAAGTGCGGTGGCGTCCAAGTGAAAACAATAAGCACCAGTAGCAGCGCGTGAGAATGAATTTCGCCGGTTACAGCCGTCCACCCTAATAATGGTGGAGCAGCTCCAGCCAATCCTCCAATCACAATATTTTGAGGGGTAGCACGTTTAAGATACATAGTATAAATAACCGCATATCCCACCAAACTAGCTAAGGTCAACACAGCGGTTAATCGGTTAACCCAAAGCTCAAGACAGACAAATCCGGCTACACCGAGAACAATTGCAAATATAGTTGCACGCAGCGGACTAATTTTTCCTTTCGTTACGGGGCGATTAAAGGTTCTCGCCATCTTGCCGTCTATCTTGCGGTCGACAACATGATTGATCACTGCAGCAGATGACGACAGCAAGCCTATGCCTCCTAGACCAGCAATTAGCACTTGCCAATTCACCCATGTTTCAGTTGCTAAACACATACCAACCAGTGCGGTGAGTAATAACAACATCACCACTTTGGGCTTAGTCAACTCGTAATAATCACGCCAACTAGCTAATTGTGAAGATGATTTTGAATAATTTGCCTGAAGTGTTTTACTCACTTTGGTCTCCTAAGTCTTTCTGTACAGGGTGTAGCAAAGTTTCACCATAACTAACAGCAAACATGCCGCGACTGCATTGTGCAAAACAGCGACAAATAATGGCAGGCTAAATACCACGTTACTCACCCCAAGTATTACTTGTAACCCTAAAATCAATACCATGCTGACTGACAATTTCTTGATCAACTGTGAAGCTGCCGAGCTATATAAACGGATTGCCAACCAACATAAATAAATAAAAGTAACTATCGCACCGAACCTATGGGTCACATGCATAGTCATTCTTTCTGCCCAGTCGTGTACTCCGAACTCATAGTTATCTGCATGAGGAATGCTATACGCTCCGGCAAAATCGATACGGCTCACCCAGTCACTTTCGCAAAAGGGTAGCTCTGTACATGCGAGGGCAGCATAATTGGCGGAAGTCCATCCACCTAAGGCGATTTGAGCAACTAAGATCACAATCCCCAATGCGCAGAATTTAGCAAATCGTTTCATGTCCGAATCGCCACCTGGTATCCGATAAGGCGTAACGCGCAGATACAATAAATACAGGCAGGACAACACCGCAAAACCACCGAGCAAATGGCCCATAACAACTAAAGGCATCAAGTTGAGTGTGACAGTCCACATCCCTAAGGCAGCTTGAAAACAAACTAAACACAGCAAAAAGAAGGGTAATTTTACCGGACTGTGAAACGACCGTTTTACCAAACTAATTAGAAATATAAGCAGTATAAATAGACCCAAGGTACCAGCGGCATAGCGGTGAATCATTTCGTTCCACGCTTTATGGGCTTCAAATGTTCGTTCAGGAAAAGCATCCTGTGCAGCGCTAATATGAGACTCGGTAGCAGGTACGCTTAAATGTCCGTAGCAGCCAGGCCAATCTGGACATCCCAATCCGGCATCAGTTAAACGGGTATAAGCCCCTAACACAATAACCACAATTGCTAGCACCACTGAAGCCAGCACTAATTTTCTCATTGCTATCATTCCTTAACCAATGCGAGACAGCTTTAACAACTTGCGTAAATCGGCCAAAATATCGCGACTTTGTTGAATAGCATCTTCTTGTTGTAATTTTATTGGATACTTTAAAATGACATTTCCTAATGTATCAGCAATGAAAATACCATCTGTCGATGCATCTTTAAACACATTATTTACATTTTGCTCATCTGTACTTAACACTTTAATGTTCGGATGACGCTGCATATCAGTTAATTCAATTTTTTCACTTGTCTGATGGGCCAAAACCAAGGGCTCCACCCGGTCAGATTCCTTACCTAAAGCAACCCATATCTGGTTTAGGCTATAAAGGGCATTTTCACATCCCTGGGCGCATTCTTGCGGCATAACAAATAACAGTCGCCACAGTGGTTCTCTATCGCTAACAACAGAGCTCAAATCAAGGGGCGGCGTGAGCAGCTCACCCTTATTTGTGGAACCTTTGTTGAACCAATCGAAAGTTAACGCTAAGTAAGCTAAAACCACAGGAAGAACAAACACAATAAACATAATTAATGGCGTTTTAGACTTCTTTTTAACGGCTGCTTCAGACATCTTTTGTGACCTTCCTTTTTCGTAATGCAACAATATAAATAACTGCGCAAGCTATAGCTAAACCAAACCACTGCATTGCATAGGCATAATGTTTTTCGGGCGCCATTACCACAGCAACCCAATTTCGGGTAAATCCAATGGGAAACTCAGGATCTAACTGCAAAACCACGGGTAAAACCTGTGTTCCGGTAAATTTTGCGATCAAGGTTAAATCAATACTTTGCAACAACATTGGCCATTTATCATCCATTTGTGCGGTTTCTGTGACCATTGGGTTCACTGTAGGCACAGAGCTAGTACCATAAAATACTTGTTCATAGGCAGGTAAATCAAAGCGTGGCAATTGATCGCGATATTGACCAGCTTTAACCCAGCCCAAATTAACCATTACATCGCCAAACTCGGTTCTGACAGGTATTAAAACTTGGTAGCCAACCTGTCCATTCTCGATTCGATTATCAAGCAAAAAAACCTTGTTGACTAACATTTTACCTTTAAATTGAAGGGGTAAATCTCGCTTATCTTGACGCGCTAAAAGATCTTCAATATTTAATGGATTAGAGGTTTTACGTTGCTCAATTTGTTGTATACGTGCCTCTTTATAGTGAGCTCGTTGTAGTTGCCATACTCCCAGAGAGCATAAGATTATAACTGCCAACAGAATGAAAAATGTGGCAAAGTAAGGATGCTTGGGATTATCCGGTCTATTGGCCATAACTTTGAGGAGTGATCGATTTTGATAGTAAAATTATTAGTCGGCGGTTTATTACTGTTTATGCTCTACAATCTTTTTCGCGCGATGATAATAATGTTAAAAAACGACCCTAACCAGCCTCCTATGAGTAAATTTATTGGCCGCAGGGTGATGACCTCTGCAATTATAGTGATTTTGTTATTATTGGCTGTGGCAACTGGATTGATAACACCGAATCCGCGCCCCTATTAAGGGACGCAGAACCGTGAGCGTAAATCTACAGAATGTATACAAAGAAAAATAACATAACCCAGACTACATCAACGAAGTGCCAATACCAACTGCCGGCTTGGAATGCAAAATGATTCTCTGGCGTAAAGTGACCTTTTAATACCCTTAAAAACAAGACAATTAAAATGATCGTACCCAAAGTAACGTGCATTCCATGGAAGCCAGTTAATAAGAAGAATGTATTGCCGTAAACGCCTGATTGCAGTGTCAGGTTCATTTCACGATATGCGTGCACATATTCTTCAACCTGCAGGGTTAAGAAGAAACAACCCAGTAAGATAGTCCCTCCTAAAAACGCAATTAGCTTGCCGCGCTGTTCCTTCTCTAGCGCCACATGAGCAAAGTGACAGGTGACTGAGGAAATCAACAAAATAATAGTGTTGTACAGAGGTAAGCCCATCCAGCCCATCGCGGTTGTCTCAACGCCACCAGGGGTTTTAGTCAACGGCCAAACTGCTTCAAAATTAGGCCAAAGAACCTCGGCAGTCATGGCATTGTTGCCAGCCCCATCAAGCCAAGGCATAGCGATTACGCGAGCATAAAATAGTGCGCCAAAAAAAGCCGCAAAGAACATGACTTCAGAAAAAATAAACCACGCCATACCTTGTCGATAAGAGCGTCCCAACTGAGCACTGTACATTCCTGACATAGATTCGTGAATCTGGTTTCTGAACCATCCCACTAACATGACCAGCAAAGTTACAATTCCGGCAGCCAGAATCCAGCCACCATAACCACTTTCACCTTTGGTTTGTTCAACCACAAAATTTCCTGCGCCAAAGGCAATCAGAAATAATGCTACCGCGCCGACAATCGGCCAAGGGCTTTGGTCTGGAACATAATATTTTTCGTACACTTGTTGTTGCTGTTGTTGTGCCATTTTGATTCCTTTTATCCTTGATTCATTGCAACGCCTTCGGCACTTGCCGTTACGTCATACAAGGTATACTGAAGGGTAAAAAACTTAATATCTTTTGGAAGCTGCGGATCAACATAAAACTTCATCGGCATTATTGCTTCTTCGCCAGCACCAAGAGGCTGATTATTAAAGCAAAAACACTCGGTTTTATTCATATACAGAGCGGCAGTGCCCGGTGAAACAGAGGGAACAGCTTGTGCCACATAGTCTTTGTTGGTGGTATTTTTAACGTAAAAATCCACCTGATTCATTTCACCTGGATATACTTCCACTTTACGAGTTTGAGCCCTGAATTCCCAAGGCATTCCAGTATTGGTTCGGGTAATAAACTCAATGCTAATCGTGCGAGAACGATCTATCTCGATTGATTCGTATACAGCAGCTGTATCACTGGTTTTACCGTTAATTCCCGTCACCTGACAAAAAACCTCATAAAGAGGGACTAATGCAAATGCGAAACCAAACATACCAATCACAACAACAACCAGCTTTAAAGCCAGTTTGCCGTTGTTA
Organism: Aliiglaciecola sp. NS0011-25; assembly: GCF_040370605.1. Taxonomy (NCBI): domain Bacteria; kingdom Pseudomonadati; phylum Pseudomonadota; class Gammaproteobacteria; order Alteromonadales; family Alteromonadaceae; genus Aliiglaciecola; species Aliiglaciecola sp. NS0011-25. The sequence continues at coordinate 39,026 of NZ_BAABWR010000005.1, read as the reverse complement.
GATTGGTTGTCGTTTGAACGCTCAGTCATGTCAAATCACGCTTACTTAATAACAGGAGGCGTATCAAATGTATGATAAGGAGCTGGAGACGGGATTTCCCATTCCAAACCCTCTGCACCTTCCCACACCTGGTCAGATACAGGCTCACCTTGTTTGCGACATGCTTTAATAAGAAGTGCTAGGAATATCAGTTGCGATAAACCGAATGCAAAACCACCTAAGCTTATCCACTTATTGAAGTCAGCAAACTGCAGTGCATAATCCGGAATACGACGAGGCATGCCAGCTAAACCAACAAAGTGCATGGGGAAAAACAGAACATTAACGGAAATCAATGAACACCAGAAATGCCATTTAGCCAATGTGATATCGAACATCTTCCCAGTCCATTTAGGCAGCCAATAGTAAACCGCTGCCATAATCGAAAATATTGCGCCTGTTACTAATACATAATGGAAGTGAGCGACGACAAAATAGGTATCGTGATATTGGAAATCCACAGGCGTTATCGCCAACATCAAGCCCGAAAGACCACCAATGGTAAATAACACAATAAAGGCTAAGGCAAACAACATTGGCACCTCAAATGACAAGGAACCCCGCCACATAGTGGCTACCCAGTTGAAGACCTTCACCCCTGTGGGCACCGATATCAGCATAGTGGCGAACATAAAGAACAGCTCGGCCCCCACTGGCATCCCCGTGGTAAACATGTGGTGCGCCCAAACGATAAAAGACAACAACGCAATTGACGTAGTTGCATATACCATAGACGCGTAACCAAACAGTTTTTTACGGGAGAAGGTCGGCACAATTGCGGAAATAATACCGAATGCCGGAAGAATCATAATATAAACTTCAGGGTGTCCGAAGAACCAAAATATGTGTTGGAACATAACCGGATCACCGCCACCAGCAGCATTAAAGAAACTAGTGCCGAAGAACTTATCGGTTAGTACCATGGTCACCGCACCCGCTAAAACAGGCATAACGGCGATCAGCAAGAATGCAGTAATTAACCATGTCCACACGAACAACGGCATCTTCATCCAAGTCATGCCAGGGGCTCGCATGTTGAAGATAGTTACAATGACGTTAATCGCTCCCATGATGGATGAAATCCCCATAATATGGACCGAGAAAACGAATAACGCTGTGGTGTCATTACTGTATGTTGTAGACAAGGGCGCATAGAAAGTCCAACCAAATGCTGGACCGCCACCTTCCATAAACAACGAAGCTAACAAAATGGTAAATGCCATTGGCAAAATCCAGAAGCTCCAGTTATTCATTCTTGGTAGAGCCATATCCGGCGCACCAATCATCATCGGAACCAGCCAGTTGGCTAATCCGGTAAATGCAGGCATAACAGCCCCAAATACCATGATAAGTCCATGGACTGTCGTCATCTGATTAAAGAAATTCGGTTCAACTATTTGTAATCCAGGCTGAAATAATTCAGCACGAATTACCATAGCCATGGCACCACCAGTTAAAAACATGATGAATGCAAACCACAGATACAGCGTACCTATGTCTTTATGGTTCGTAGTAAATAACCAACGTTTTATGCCGCTGGGAGCATGATGGTGATGGTCATCGTGATCTAGTTCTGTCGTCGCTGTGCTCATAACCGCTCCTCCTATTGACCTGTAATTACGGCGTTAACATCTTTAGCTTGGACCATGTCACCGGTATTGTTACCCCAAGCATTACGTTCATAAGTGATAACTGCTGCCAGCTCACTCATAGTTAATTGTTTTGCAAAAGCTTGCATGGCAGTACCCGTCTTACCGTTTACAACGATTTCAATGTGCGCAGGCATATCAGCCACAACCATTTGGCTTCCAGCCAATGCGGGGAAAACCCCGGGCAAACCTTGACCATTTGGCTGGTGACAAGCTGCACAAGCGCGCATATATACTTGCTCACCAGTGCTCATTAGCTCTTCCATGCTCATATTCATGGCCAACAATCTTTGCTCTTCTTCTTTCGCTTTGCGCTGTATTTCTTCTTGAGTGTTTATCCATTCTTCATATTCAGCGGGTTCTTTGGCGACCACAACTATTGGCATGAATCCATGATCTTTCCCGCAAAGCTCTGCACATTGACCACGGTATACACCAGGTTCAATCACATTTGCCCAGGCTTCATTGATAAAACCGGGATTAGCATCTTTTTTAACGGCAAAGTCAGGAACCCACCAAGAATGAATCACATCATCCGAGGTAACCAAGAAACGCACCTTTTTGCCTGTTGGAATAACCAAAGGACGATCAACTTCTAAGAGGTAGTTATGGCCTTTTTCAAACTTGTTGTTTATCTGTTCTTGCTGAGTTGCCATCACAGAATAATATTCAACGTCGTTTTCCATGTACTTGTAATGCCATTTCCATTGAGACCCAGTAACAAGAACAGTTACTTCTGAGTTTTCGGGATCTTCCATTGCAATCAAGGTTTTAGCCGCTGGGAATGCCATTACGACAAGAATGATAAAAGGAATTATTGTCCAAGCGATTTCAACTTTTACACTCTCATGAAAGTTAGCAGGTTTAGCACCGCGAGATTTACGGTGGAAAATCATGCTCCAAAACATGACACCAAACACTAATACTGCAATGACTACACATATGAAAAACATGAGCATGTGCAGATCATAAACTTGTCCACTGATTTCAGTCGCGCCTTTGCGCAAATTCAATTGATACTGATCAGCAGTCGAAGTCGAATCTGCAGATACTGTAAATGCAATTAGACTGGTCAGTATTACCAATATGCCGGACCATATCTTTTTCACTCAACACCTCCTGTTGATTTAAGCCGTTCCCAAAGGAGCAAAGCAGAGTAAACAACCGCAAAAAACTCAGCTATGGTAAATGACTTGGGATCTAAATGTTATGAAGCTGTAAAAACTAGTATAAGAATTACTCAACTAAAGTCTAACGTCTAGTGTTTTTTGTTAAAATTATAAACAACCGGTTGATTTTCAATCAAAATAGGCAAAAAAGTTATTTTTTATATCAATTGCAAATAGCTTTGGTTACTAAAGATATTAAAATCGGTAATTTTCCATCCGCAAAAAACAAAAATGCTCGCTCGGAGAATAACTAGACATTCTGAAATGGATTTTTTAGGATATTTTTTGAACAGAAAATGTATTCACTGGCAGAATACAAAATAGAGAAATCGTGGTTCGCAGTTTTAGAAAACTAACATTCAAAATAATAAAAAAGGTGACCAAATAGGTCACCTTTTTTAAAGAACTTTGCAATCAACCGCGTAATTACATCCAATCAGCGTTGCGAATAACGCCCACAGCAATACCTTCAATATTAAAAGGTTGCGACGCTAGATCCACTTTAATAGGGTTAAATTCATCGTTTTCAGCATGCAGAATCACTTCTCTACCACGCTTTTCAAGACGTTTAACAGTAACGTCTTCATCGACTCTTGCCACAACTACCTGACCATTGTGAACATCGGTTGTACGATGAACTGCCAGCAGGTCACCATCCAAAATGCCGATATCCTTCATACTCATACCGCTTACTCTAAGCAAAAAATCGGCACTGGGTTTAAATAGATCAGGATCGACTTTGTAATGACATTCAACATGCTCTTCCGCCAGTATAGGTTCACCCGCAGCAACACGGCCAATCAAAGGTAAGCCAACTTCTTCCAAATCATCTTCTAGGGGAACATTAAGTTTAATCCCTCTAGATGTGCCAGGTAGAATTTCAATGACCCCCTTACGCGCCAGAGCTTTTAAGTGCTCTTCTGCCGCATTAGCTGATTTAAAACCTAATTGTCGCGCAATTTCAGCACGGGTAGGTGGCATACCTGTAGCCAACATAGTGGCTTTAATTAATTCGAGAATTTCGCTTTGTCGTGGAGTTAGTGGACGCATAAACAGCCTGTTTTTCTATACAGTTTAACTGTTAGTATATACAGTTACGAAGATAAAACAAACTTTGTTTGTTGATTGATGTTTTAATCTAAGAATAAATTAAATTGATACAAAAAAAGAGGCTACTTAAAAGTAACCTCTTATATTCTAACAAATATATCGAATTAATTATGTTCTACGTGAAGCCATTCTCAAACCGAATAGTCCTAAAGCCAACACACCTAATGTTGAAGGTTCAGGAACAGGTACACCTGGGTTCTGACATTCAGGCAAAGTTGGGTCTTGACCACAACCAGGAGGAAGTGACTCACCCGCTAATAAAAACGAACGAATATTTTCCAAAGCAAGCGCTTCTTCTGTAGAAATTCCAGTTAGCCAGTCAATATCACTGATCGTTACGATACGACCTGCATTGTTTACTAAATCAGACGTGGCATAAGCAACACCAATGTTAAAACCGTCTGCAGCTACTTGGGCTGCAAACACTTTAGAAGGATCTGATACAAATAATTGTCCAGGTGCGTCGATATCAAATGTCGTATTACGAATATCGTTAGGTCCAACCAGAATAGTCGTATCAGGTGTTAGGAAAGTACCTGTTTCGCTTGAAGTAGAATCACCTGCACCGCCAAACTGCATCGCAACATCACCAGTAAGCGTTGAGAAAATATTTTGTACCCAATCATTATGAGTTTCACAGCAAGGTCGTTCAGTTTGACCGTAGAAACCACCACCGCCGTTAACGAAGTCGATAACATTTTGACCGATGGCTGCCCCTGGATCAGATAAAAATCCGCCATCCCATACAATATCATAGGCTGACATATCCGTTGGCGCAACACCCCAACTATTAATCACTGTTAGATTATCGCCAAAAGTAGTTTGGAATAAGTCTGTCCAACCACCGCCGGATAAACGACCTCCCTCATCGACTACTAGAATCTCTGCTGCGTTAGAAATAGTAGAAGAAAATGCGAGCGCTCCTGTTAAAAGCAAAGAACTTACACTTTTTATCATTTTTTTATTCATTGACCCTTTCTCCATTATTAGGAACTCAATTTTTGAATCTTTTTATAGATACATCCTGCAACTGTGCAAAAAGTAAGCATACTTTATGCCTAAATGTAAACTCAATACTTTTCAGCAAGTTAGATTGAATGAATTTAAATCACTACTTTGATGTGTAAAACTAACTGACAAAATATTAAGCCAAACCTCATATTGGATATTTTTATTACCGGAAGTATTTTCTGACAATTGCGAAGTTAATAGAAATTGATTTGAAATATGATAATGCTACTAAACAAGATGACTTTAGATGCGCTAACAATATAAAATAGCAGTACGACTCAAGAGTCGTTAGTCTGCGTGTTTTGGTGTGCAAACATGAACAGAATTCCGTTCTTCATGCTATGCTTTTAACGATTTCGAAACCTCAAGGTGTTATATAATATGGATTGGCTGCATAATTTGCTGCTTTCGATTTTTGCTTTTCCCGTAAAATGGCTGGTCAAAGTCAATAGTATTCCAACAGACATTGAAAGTGAGCTGGGTATAGATAAAAGTAAACCTATAGTTTATTTGCTCAGAACTCACTCTATTACTGACCAACTTGCGCTTAAAATGTCGACTAAGAAAGTGGACTTACCCAGCCCTACCAAGAAAATTCTCATAGGTGGAGAAGAACACAGCGCCAGTGTATTTCTTGAGCAACCTCAATCTGTTATTGGTAGGAAGATCAAAGGAACCAAAATAGCAGCAGATTTAACCCATTTATTTCAACTTCACAAAGACAACGCAGATCTCGATTTACAAATTGTGCCGGTTACTGTTTTTTGGGGTCGCGCGCCAGGCAGAAAATCCAACGGATTAGCAGATCTGTTAGCCGACAAGGCTTCACCGAGTTGGTTACGCAAATTTTTTATCGTGTTATTTTTAGGTCGCGATAATTTTGTGTCTTATAGTAAAGCTGTATCGTCTAAAGACATGACCAAATTACCTGGTACAGAGTCTGAAATCGCGCACAAATTAATTCGCCTAGCAGGCACCCACTTTCACCGCAAAAGACAAGCATTTAACGGCCCAATGCTGTTAGAAAAACAAGAGTTATACAATTCGATTCTTGGTTCTGTGTCTGTTATCAATGCAATCAACGAAGAATCCAGACAAAAGAAAATTCCTTTGTCTAAAGCCAAAGCAAACGCTAAATCTTATATAAACGAAATTGCTGCAGATTATCGTGAAGGTTTGATCCGCTTTGGAGACAGGGTGTTAACCCGTATTTGGAACAAAATATACGATGGGATCGAAGTTGGCCACGCCGACAAAGTGAGAAAATTGGCACAAAATGGCCATGAAATTATTTACGTTCCCTGCCACCGCAGCCACATGGATTATCTGCTGTTAACCTACGCAATTTACCATCAAGGGTTAGTGACACCGCATATCGCTGCAGGTATTAATCTAAACTTTTGGCCTGTGGGCGGGATTTTCCGAAAGGGTGGGGCTTTCTTTCTACGCCGCAGTTTTGCCGGTAATAAACTCTATACTAGCGTGTTCCGTGAATATCTAGAGCTATTATTCAACAAAGGGTATTCAGTTAAATATTATGCCGAAGGCGGACGCAGCCGCACAGGAAGGTTGTTACCACCGAAAACGGGTATGTTGGCCATGACGTTACAAGCGATGATCAAAGGAGTGAATCGTCCAGTGAGTATAGTTCCGGTTTACATTGGATATGAACACGTCATGGAAGTAGGCAGTTATCTAAGTGAGCTAAAGGGCAATACCAAGAAAAAAGAATCTGTTTTTGGACTGTTTTCAGTGGTTAGAAAGTTAAAGAATTACGGCCACGGATTTCTTAATTTTGGCGAACCCATACAGCTCAATAACTTCCTTGATGAACAAGTACCTAACTGGCGTGACGCCCAAAATAGTGAAGTAGATAAAAAACCCAGTTGGCTTACTCCCACTGTCAATATTCTTGCTAACCAAGTGATGGTACGAATCAACCAAACGGCAGCCATTAGTGGTATGTCACTGTGTGCATTGTGTTTGCTCTCTGCCAAGAAAAACGCGATGGGCCAAAAAGAGTTAGAGCAGGCAGTCGACGATTATCTTCACCTCTTAAAGTTATCGCCCTACAGTGAACTGGTTAGCTTACCAGACAAAAATGGCCATGAAATTGTAGAGCAAACCCTGAAACTAGGGAAAATGAATGTATCTGAAGATAGTTTTGGCAAGATTATTTCGTTAGAGCAGCGCAATGCCGTTACCTTAACTTACTATCGCAATAATATTTTGCACCTGTTCGCCATTCCTGGATTAATTGCCGCTATCGTTTTTGCGCACAATGGAATCGAAAAAACTAAGCTGCTTGATCTGATTATGCGTTTGTATCCAATGCTACAACGTGAATGGTTTCTTTATATGTCTCCTGAGCAAGCACAGGAATACGTGGAAGGTCTGATTGAAAGCATGTTGGAAATGGGCATGATAGTCACCGTCGGAGGTAATTTAGCGCCTGCACATCCAACAGCGCAGTCTTTTTATTCGCTGTGGTTGCTAAATCGCTGCGTTCAAGAAACCTTGCAGCGTTATGCGCTAGTGTTATCTTTGTTAGCCAAAGAAAAGAAAATGAGTCGTGCCGCATTAGAACGTCAAAGTGCTAAATTTGCAGAACGATTAGCCGCACTCCATGGTATTAGCTCACCTGAATTTTTCGATAAAAACGTGTTAGCAACCTTTGTTAATGCACTTAAGGAAAATCAACTTTTAGCAGATAGCGAAGACGGGCAATTGCAACATTCAGAAACCAGTGAAAAATTGCGTCAAGATATCATTGCTTTGATTGCGCCAGAGATCGCTCAACGTCTAGAGAAGCTCTACGCATTGCAAAACTAATATGCTAGGCAACAAATAATAAAGGCTCCTACTTAGGAGCCTTTATTTTATACCAAACGCAATTACTTACCTAAATCGGATAAAAAGAACTGATAAGCGGGATTACTTGTCTGTTCATTATATTGGTAGCCAAGTTTATCTAAATGCTGGTCAAAGTCCGCTCTGGCGCCTTCGGGTAAATCAAAGCCCGCAAGCACTAAACCTTCCGCTGCCCCATGATTACGATAATGAAACAAGGTAATATTCCATGACTCCCCAAGGGTATTCAAAAATTTCATCAACGCCCCTGGATATTCTGGAAACTCAAATGAGAAAATATGCTCATTGAGTAACGTGGGAGGACGGCCGCCTACCATGTAACGCACATGTAACTTTGCCATTTCATTTTCAGACAAATCAAAACATTGATAACCACTATCTGTAAGCAGCTTTTCTAATTGATGATACTCTTCCCGTCCAAAACGCAATTTTATCCCAACGAAGATATGTGCTTCTCCATCACTGGAATAACGGTAGTTAAACTCGGTAATAGTTCTGCCACCTAGCAACTCACAAAAACGTTTGAACTCACCTTTTTGTTCAGGGATTCTAACCGCAAAAACAGCTTCTTTTTGTTCGCCCAGTTCACATCGCTCAGACACATATCGCAAGGTATGAAAATTGATATTGGCGCCACACAATATGCCACCAATTTTTTTACCGGAAATTGAATGTTGAGAGAGATACTTTCGAATACCAGCCACAGATAACGCACCTGCTGGTTCAGCTATTACCCGAGTATCATCAAAAATGTCTTTGATTGCGGCACAAATTTCATCCGTATTGACAGTGATAACTTCATCAACAAATTGTTGGCATAATCGGAACGGTTCTGTACCTATGGTCTTCACTGCCACGCCATCAGCAAATATACCCACCGATGGCAACGCCACAGGTTCACCAGCTTGCAAAGCAGCCTGTAAACATGCAGATTCATCAGATTCTACCGCAATGATTTTCAAATCAGGTCGTAATTGCTTGAGGTAAACACTGATACCCGCAGCCAAACCTCCACCACCGACAGCAATGAATAGCATATCCAAGTCAGGTAACTGCTCAAGTAGTTCTCTACCAATGGTTCCTTGACCAACAATCACGTCTTCATCATCAAAAGGCGCAACCATAGTGTAACCATTGACTTCAGATAGGCGCAGCGCTTCGGCTTTTGCCTCATCGAAGCTGGTGCCATGCAGCACAACGTGTGCATATTCACCACCAAAACGTCTAACCGCATCCACTTTAATATCTGGTGTAGTTTCCGGCATCACTATTGTGGCTTGTATTTTTTTGATCTTGGCAGAATAAGCCACACCTTGAGCATGATTTCCTGCAGACGCAGCCACTACGCCGGCCTGCAATTGCTGCTGAGTCAAACAAGATAATTTATTGTAAGCACCGCGCAGCTTAAACGACTTCACCGGTTGTTGATCTTCACGCTTCAAGTAAATTTCATTACCTAAAGCAGTAGATAAACTGGTTAACCGATTCAGTTCGCTATTCACTGCCACATCATACACCGGTGACAGTAGAATACGCTTCAAATAATCATTAGCAGATAAACTCATTTAATCTTCCAATTTTGAAGCATCACGTACTCCGCCTTTATCGGCACTGGTGGCTAACAAGGCATATGCTTTAAGTGCCAATGAAACCTTGCGTTGACGGGTTGCCGGCTTCCATGGTTTAGCACTGTTATTCATGTTGTCACGGCGAGTTTGCAATTCAGCGTCACTGATATCTACGCCAATTTTGCGTGCAGGGATATCAATGATGATAGTGTCACCTTCTTCAACCAACCCTATACCACCGCCACTTGCTGCTTCTGGAGCACAGTGACCAATAGATAAACCTGAAGTACCACCAGAGAATCGGCCATCAGTGATTAGTGCACAAGATTTACCTAGGCCTTTAGCTTTAAGATAAGTGGTTGGGTACAACATTTCTTGCATTCCTGGACCACCTTTAGGACCTTCGTAACGAATAATCACAACGTCACCGGCAACTACCTTATCACCCAAAATAGCAGCAACCGCATCATCTTGGCTTTCAAAAATACGCGCACGACCAGTAAATTTATGAATCGACTCATCGACACCTGCGGTTTTTACAATACAACCATCTTCTGCAATATTGCCGAATAAAACCGCTAAGCCACCTTCCTCACTGAAAGCATGCTCACGATTACGAATACAGCCGTCTTCGCGATCTGTGTCGGCGGTAGGCCAACGACAATCTTGGCTAAAAGCTTTTGTTGTGCGAATACCAGCAGGGCCTGCTTTATAAAACTCGATCGCCTTTTCGTTGGCCGGATTTGTAATATCCCACTCAGCGATAACTTCACCAATAGATTTGCCCAACACATGAGGACAGTCATCATGCAATAAACCAGCGCGGTTTATTTCAGCTAAAATTCCCAATACGCCACCGGCACGGTGAACATCTTCCATATGGTATTTAGGTGTAGATGGTGCCACTTTACATAAATGTGGAACTTTACGAGATAGGCGATCGATGTCATCTAGGGTAAATGGAATCTCACCTTCTACCGCGGCTGCCAACAAATGCAAAATGGTATTGGTTGAACCGCCCATGGCGATATCCAAACTCATGGCGTTTTCAAACGCTTTAAAATTAGCAATATTGCGAGGCAAAACAGACTCGTCATCTTCTTTGTAGTAACGACGACAAAGCTCAACAATTTGTCTTCCAGCTTGTTTGAATAAACCTTCTCGGTCCGCGTGCGTTGCTAACATAGAGCCATTGCCTGGCAACGACAAACCTAAGGCTTCGGTCAAACAGTTCATCGAATTCGCCGTGAACATACCTGAACATGAGCCACAAGTAGGACAAGCTGAACGCTCCACTTCGTCACTTTCGTCATCAGTTACATTGTCATCCACACCGGCGACCATGGCGTCTACCAAGTCCAATTTGATAAGTTGATCTGAAAGCTTGGTTTTGCCGGCTTCCATCGGTCCGCCTGAGACAAAGATTACCGGTATATTTAAGCGCATCGACGCCATCAACATTCCTGGGGTGATTTTGTCACAATTAGAAATACACACTATGGCATCGGCACAATGGGCATTGACCATATACTCTACCGAATCAGCGATGATTTCTCGCGACGGCAAGCTGTATAGCATCCCGCTATGACCCATGGCGATACCGTCATCTACGGCGATAGTATTAAATTCTTTAGCAACACCACCGGCTTCTTCGATGCTACGAGCAACCAATTGGCCCATATCTTTTAAATGCACATGTCCCGGAACGAACTGAGTAAATGAGTTAGAAACGGCAATAATGGGTTTGTGAAAATCGCCATCTTTCATGCCAGTGGCACGCCACAAAGCTCTGGCTCCGGCCATATTGCGACCTTGAGTGGTTGTGGATGAACGTAACTTTGGCATGGTAAAACCCTCTAAATTGAAATCATTTCGACTAATTAAATATGTTTTTGTTTAAGCCTTTAAAAACAAAAACCCCCGCGTTTGATTGCGAGGGTTTTGGCAAAACTAAGAATACACCTACCCTCGCTGGGGCAACCCCCACGCGTCAATAATCACAATCAACACTTGCTCGATAGTTGTATAAAACATGGTATTCATATTAATAAGATCGTCACTGTTGTATAGAAATATCATGTAACCCCCCGCAGAATCAAGTTTTCAAAGGGTATATATTATTCTTTAGGCGTCGATTAATCGTTGTAAATGAAAATATTGTGATTAAACCAGCCAAGCATTTCAAAACTAGACTATAAACTGGACCTCGCTTTCTGGCACTTAGTAAAAACTTTCTCTAGTTTAATAACATAAGTTAGGCAGTACGTAGGGAAATGTAAATGTCATTAGCCGTTGTATACTCTCGGGCATCAGTGGGCATAGACGCGCCACTGGTAAGTATTGAGGTGCATCTAGCCAATGGTTTGCCAGCATTTAACTTGGTAGGATTAGCAGATGCTGCGGTACGGGAATCTAAAGAGCGGGTAAGAAGTGCGTTACTCAATTCAGGTTTTGAATTTCCTGCTAAACGAATAACAATAAACTTAGCGCCAGCCGATTTACCCAAGGACGGCGGGCGTTTCGATATCCCCATCGCGATCGGCATTATCGCTGCCAGCGGCTTGATTGCAATTGAACACTTAGAACATTTTGAGTTTGCAGGGGAGCTAGCGCTGACAGGAGACATTCGCCCTATCTCAGGCGCACTGCCGTTTAACTATGCCTGCCATAATGCTAAACGAACAGCTATTTTACCCACCGAAAATGCATCAGAAGCATGCTTAATTCAACATAGTAAAGTTTTAGCTTTTAACACCTTATCGCAACTGTATCTGCATTTATCTGGTCGCCAAACCGTGTCCTTACAACAACCACAAACCACCGCTAACACGCAGCAGTATGATTTTGATATGGCAGATATTAAGGGCCAACAGTTGGCTAAGCGCGGATTAGAAATTGCCGCAGCTGGAAGTCATAACATCCTTTTTGTAGGGCCGCCAGGCACTGGCAAAACCATGCTAGCCCAACGTTTACTGACAATTTTGCCGGAAATGTCACAACAACAAGCTTTAGAAACTGCCACCGTCTATTCCATAAGTGGTCACGAAGTTGACCCTAAAACTTGGCGATTGCGTAAATTTCGACAGCCTCACCATACGTCTTCGGCAATTGCCCTTGTAGGTGGAGGCGGCAACCCTAAGCCCGGTGAAATTAGCCTAGCCCATAATGGTGTGCTGTTCTTAGATGAGCTGCCTGAGTACGAGCGCCGCGTATTAGATGTGCTTCGCCAACCGATAGAATCTGGGTTTGTTTCCATTTCTCGCGCGTCAAAACAAGTAAAGTATCCAGCTCAATTTCAACTGGTAGCAGCGATGAATCCCAGTCCAACTGGCAGTTTACGGGATGGAAGAAGCACTTCAGAACAAGTATTGAAGTACATTAATCGAATTTCTGGTCCGTTTTTAGACCGTATTGATTTGCAAGTTGATGTACCAAAATTAGCCAACAATGAGTTGTATTCTTGCGCTCAAAACACCGCTGAGAGCAGCGCTGAAATCAAAACCCGTGTACTTCATGCCAGGCAACAGCAAATGGAACGAGCTGGCAAGTGTAATGCTCAGTTAACGAATAATGAAATGGACATTCACTGCTCACTACAACATGAAGACCGTTTATTTTTGCAATCTGCAGTGGAACAATTAGGTTTATCGATGCGCGCGTTTCACCGAGTTATTAAAGTTGCACGCACTATTGCAGATTTAGCTTTAGAGCCGCAAATTACTCGAACTCATTTAGCAGAAGCCCTTGGCTATAGGGCGCTAGACAATATCATCAACGAATTGCGCTACTGAAACTCTGGTTGATTAAAGAACTCTTCAATTAAGGTTTCCGATTGCCGTGACTTTAAACAACATAGTCCAAGTTGATAGGGTTCGATATTGTTAATTTTTATGCGATTAACACGCCGACTCGCTAAGGAATTATCAAGGACCACTTGCGGTACAATGCCCAACCCACAACCCAGCCCAACCATACTAACTATCGCTTCATTGCCACCGACAGTACCATACACTTTAGGTCGAATACCCATTTCCGAAAACCAATGATGAACAATACGCTTTGAAGGTCCTCCTTCAGGCAAAACAACTTTGTGATCACGCCAGTCCACCTGTTCAAGACTGGTGATTTGCGAATCTTTAGGGGAAATTAACAGCAGCGGAATCGTATCTATAGGCTGAAACTTGATATCTTTAGGCATGTCAGGTGCAAAAATCGCAATGGCTACATCCACTTCTTTATTGGCGACTTTTGAAACGGATAACCATGGATCCCCAGTAGTCAGCTGTACTTCGACTTGCGGATGTTTCTGTCTAAAAACATTTAAAATAGTGGGCAAATGGCTTTGGCTAGCCGTGACTGAGCAATATAGCTTGATTTCACCGGTTAACATAGGGTTGAGCATATCAAGATCGGCTTTCAAACTATGCCAATTCGATAACACCTCCTGACTAAATGCCAACATTTTCTCTCCAGCCAGAGTCATTTTTACCTTTCGGTTATCCCGTAAAAACAGTTCCGCGCCACACTCTTCTTCTAAGCGCTGGATTGCCCTGCTCAGGGTCGATGGACTGACGAATAGCGCATTAGCGGTTTTACCAAAATGTAAACTCTGAGCGAGATGCTGGAATAATTGTAAAGAGCGAAAATCCATAACGTTTCATTTTTTGCAACACTGTATTGCGAATATATCATTTTATTCAACAGAGCGTAAGCAGTAGACTCTGTTCATCACAAGTCGTCACTGACTCGATAGAAGAATTAAACACATATTTCCGTTCACTAATTATCAACGGTAATGAATATTTTTATAAGTTGAAAAGACAGTAGGTACACAATGGCAAATTACTTCAATACATTATCTCTGCGTCAGCAGTTAGACCAATTAGGTCGTTGTAGATTCATGCAAAAAAGTGAGTTTGCTTCAGGTTGCGACGCGCTTAAAGGACAAAAAATTGTCATCGTTGGATGTGGTGCTCAAGGTTTAAACCAAGGTTTGAACATGCGTGATTCTGGTTTGAACATATCTTATGCATTGCGTCAGGCTGCAATTGATGAAAAACGTGATTCATACCAACGCGCTACCAGTAATGGTTTTGAAGTGGGTACTTATCAGCAATTGATCCCAGAAGCAGATGTTGTTTACAACCTAACACCTGATAAACAGCATTCAAGTGTTGTTGAAGCTGTTATGCCACTTATGAAGGATGGCGCAACACTCGGTTACTCTCACGGATTCAACATTGTTGAAGAAGGTCAACAAATCCGCTCTGATATTACAGTGGTAATGTGTGCACCTAAATGTCCGGGTACTGAGGTACGTGAAGAATATAAGCGTGGTTTTGGTGTACCAACACTGATTGCTGTGCATCCTGAGAACGACCCTCAAAACAAAGGCTGGGATATCGCCAAAGCATTAGCTTCTGCTACAGGTGGAGATCGTGCCGGTGTTCTAGAATCATCTTTTGTTGCCGAAGTTAAATCTGACCTAATGGGTGAGCAAACAATTTTGTGTGGAATGCAGCAAACAGCTGCGATTCTTGCCTATGAAAAAATGACTGCCGACGGTATGGATCCAGCCTACGCTGGTGCACTAATTCAATTCGGATTAGAAACCATTACCGAAGCACTTAAGATTGGTGGTGTAACCAATATGATGGATCGCTTAAGCAATCCAGCTAAGTTGAAAGCATTTGAGTTATCAAATCAATTAACTGCAATGTTACGTCCACTTTTCGAGAAGCACCAAGATGACATCATCAGTGGAGAGTTCTCCAAAACGATGATGGAAGATTGGGCAAATGGAGACGCAAATCTTCTTAAATGGCGCGAAGAAACGGGCCAGAGTGCGTTCGAGAATGCACCTGAGTACTCAGGAAAGATTGATGAGCAAACTTTCTTTGATAAAGGCATCTTTATAGTTGCCATGATCAAATCAGGCGTTGAACTAGCATTTGATGTAATGGTCGAAGCAGGAATACTACCTGAATCAGCTTATTATGAGTCGTTACATGAAACACCGCTTATCTCAAATACAATTGCTCGTAAGCGCTTGTATGAAATGAACGTAGTTATTTCCGATACAGCTGAATACGGCAACTATTTGTTCGCCAATGCTGCAGTTCCACTATTGCGTGAAAAATTGATGTCAACTATCTCATCAGAGTTAGTCGGTAAAGGTCTAAGTAACACTTCAAATAGTGTCGACAACAAAGCATTAGTTGAAGCAAACAAAGCTATTCGTTCAAGTGGAGTTGAAGCCATAGGTGAGACTTTACGTGGATATATGACAGATATGAAAGCAATTGTTGATGTTGCCTAATTCATAGTGTCATAGACAGTACCAGTTTCTGTCGTTAGGTGCTTAAAACTAAGCCCTTTTTGCCCGGTCATTTGACCGGGCTTTTTCTATTTTGAAGAGTCGATAAGCTTAGTGTGAGTAATTACCTACTACTGATTAAGAATGTATATAATTTAAAAATATGTGATTTCTTTGTTTTATACTTGATGATATTTTAATCTATTGTAATAATGTGAGAAAATTATTACCCTTAAATATTTAAGAATCGTTTTGAACAATAAAAAATCCAGTTTTTTTGGCAAAAATAGTGAAATTAGGCTGGAAAAGTAACTAAAAGTCGTATTAACTCTACGTCTTGATCAAAAAGATCGAACTTCTTTTAGCAATAAAAGCAGATAATAATAAATAGTCGCTAAAGCGATACAATAATAAAAACTAAAGTTAAAATATTTAATTTATTGATTTACATAAAATAAGCCGTAATTTGTAACCTTAAGTTGAATCATAAATTGATTCGAAGACACTTTTTAGTCTCTGATCAGAAACAAAATATTTAATTGAATTTTCCCGAGGCGTTATATATCGGGCTTTTAATCATTGGCCTTTTTTTTGCATTTGATGCAGGAAAATAGCGGTATCATAATAATAAAACATGTTCTAAGTGGAGAGCACTATGAATTCATCAATATCAAGATTCACTCAAATGGGCGACTGGATCTTCGAAGTGAAAATGGTTAGAGCACTTCGCGTAAAAAAGTATGGAGAGCCTTACACTGCTTTAGCGACATTGACAGCGAATGGGGAGTCAATGTACATAGATAGTCAACTTACCCGAGAGAATGATGACTTTTCCCGAAAAGACTTTCTAACATTTTATAAATTCTGCCAAGCCTTAGAAATGAAAAATGTAATTTATGATAAAGTCAAAAACGGCGTAAGACATCCTCGAGTCGTAGATATAGTCGAAAACGTCAAACCCTCTCCAATAGTGCGTCTAGTCAAATAATTCCAACCTATCAAAAGTAACAAAATAGAAAACAGTTAGATTGAATGTAGCATTATCTATTTTGTTATTTTACGGGTATTACAAACTGGTGCTTGCTCAGCACCAGTTCCGGCAAATCGGAAGCAAATCAACGTAATCAAACCAAACACCATAAAGCCAATTGCTATGGGCGTAATGTCAGTTTTAACAAAACTGCCAATAAACATAGCAACGGGAACGGCAAATGCACTGCTAAGTGAACCTGTAATCGCTGCTCCTAAGCCCGCCACATGTCCTAATGGCATCATCGCCAGTGAATTAAGATTGCCAAACAGAACACCAATAAAGAAGAAATTAATAAACATAATTACGATAGTGACCAACAAAGGTGGCAGACCTTGATAGTGTAAAGTGGCAAGCACAAAAATCGTCGACATTACAATCGTCCCGTAAATCGCTAGGGTGCAAAGTTTACGCATTCCCATTGTCATCACTAAAGTACCGTTAATAAATGATGCAATGCCGATTGAGAAAGCCAGTACAGCGAAAATCAGGGGGAACATATCCCCTTGTGAGTAAAAATCTTCAAAGATGGTCTGAGACGCACTCAGATAAGCTAGGAACGATCCAAAAATACAGCCCATAGACAAGGTGTACATCATCACAGCTCGGTGAGTCAGAACATACTTACTTGATGCCCATAAGTCGGAAAATGCAAACGGCTTTCGTTTTGATTTAGGTAAGGTTTCAGGTTGACGACTGAAAAACCATATCGCCAAACCAAAACCGATAATCAAGAATGAAATAAATATTTCGCGCCAAGATGCGAAAATCAATATTGCTTTACCGAATGCCGGTGCAATCATTGGAACCAAGATAAATACCATCATGATAAACGACATCACTCTGGCCATGGCTTCGCCTTCAAATTGATCTCGAATTAGTGCAATACTGGCGATTCTGGGCCCAGAAACACCAAATGCTTGAATCACTCGGCCAAGCAACAACATTTCCATTGATTGCGAAAACAAACAAATTACCGTACCCAAAGCAAAAACGATCAAACCGGAAAGAATCGCCGCTCTTCGACCCTTGGTATCGGAGTAGGGACCATAATAGAGTTGCCCAAACGCCATTCCCAAAAAGAAGATGGAAATAATCATGTGAGTGTATTGCGGACTTTCACTGCCTAAATCACTGCCAATTTGATTGAGTGCTGGCAGCATGGCATCGATACTCAAAGCAACAATCGATGTCATAAATGCCATTAGGGTAACAAACTCAAACAATCCAAGTTTAGGTTTAGAGTGTTCGACAATCTCTTCAGTGGTCATTAGTACAATTAAATCCTTTTTGTAAAGAAGCTACATACAAAATTGTAGATAGACAGTTACAGATAGAGTTATGAGTGAAATTATATAGGAATAGTAGTTTCAATTTGAAGGCAAACGCTATAACCCAGATTAAAATCGTATTATAGCGTTCACATTTCCAATTGGTACTTGCTAAAAGTCATGGATAAAAAAATTCATTTGTGAAGCAACGATTAATCTACGCTCAAATCCGTTACCAAACCATTTTTAAGGCTATAAACCCAACTGTGAATCTTTAATTTCTGTCCCCGGGCAAGGGCATCTCTTATAATTGAGTTACGCTTAACATTTTCAGTCTGTTCAAGCACATTGATTTCACAGAGTCGCGCCGATTTGGCAGCACCACTTAGTTTACTTAACTCTTTTTCATGTTTGCTGGCGATATCCCGAATGTGTCCCAACCAGTTGTCTACCAAGCTTAAATTTAGAGGCTCTTTTTGAATTGCTGCATCAATACCGCCACAACCGTAATGACCACACACAATGACGTGTTCAACTTTCAACACATCAATGGCGAACTGCAAAACCGAAAGACAGTTAAAATCAGTGTGCACAACTAGGTTAGCCACATTGCGATGCACAAAAACTTCGCCTGGGGGTAAGTCGACTATCTGATTTGCAGGGACTCGACTATCAGAACAGCCAATCCATAAAAATTTGGGATTTTGTTGTTGCGCCAATGACTCAAAAAAGTGAGGCGTGACCTTTGTGGTCCTTTCCGACCACTTGCGATTATTTTCTAACAGCTGTTCGATTTCATTCATGGGAATTTACCTATAACTCAAGGTTACGCCATGATACAAAAAGCAACGCAGATCGCCTAGGAAAATAATCCGATAATGACGTTCTAAAGTTTATGATTTTTCACAACTTATAGGTAATCAAAGGATTTAACAGATGATTAGCAAAGGGGCTCTTGTCAGCGCCGTTCGACTAGACAATTGCATCAATGAATCACTTTTAGCATATTGATCTCAAGGTTAACCAAGGAAGGGTAAGATTAAATCAATTCCCTCAATGATTCGTCCATTGAGATTCAAACTCAACCAACAGACGTTTAAACTTAAGCTCTCTTTTGTGCATCCATACCCATATCAATGGCATACAAACAAGGTTCAGAATCAGCATTAACTTTGCTTTTCGCAGTAATTCTTGTTGATCAACGAAATCGCCAAAATACGCGATTAGCAAATAACTTATAAAGAACAATGGCGTGAAGTAACAAAGTACTTTGTTGACGTAAGCAATTTTAATATTTTGCCGATATTGCAGTTTTACCCGCTCAATAAACTCTGAGGTTGTTGCAGATTCAGATTTAAAGCCCAGAGAGAAGCGTCGCAGCCATACAAGATAAAAGAACCAAACAAAAATAAATAGAAAGATACTCCAAATCCAAATTGTTTCGAAAGTAGACATTTTTCTAGGAAAAAAGAAGAACGCGATTGGCACAGCGATTGTCGCCAGCGCATCCATTAAAATATACAGATATTGCTTCATTCTCATCAACCACCACTGTCGTTTTAGTGATTGCGTATCGACTTTAACCACATCTTGTTGCTGCCAGATTTTGTCTAAATCAAAGTCGTCATTATTCATGATTAATTGTCTCCATTAAGGATTTTTTGGCGCGATTGAGAATAACCCCCACATTGACTGGACTTATGCCACATACCTCAGCAATTTCTTGGTACCCCAACCCCTCCATTGACATTGTGACTATTTGTCTTGATTGCATGGGTAATTTGCGTACGGCCTTGAGCAATAAAGTGACTTTGGATTGCTCGGCTAATTGGGATTCAAGAGAGGTGTTATTGGTAGAATGGGGGCTTTCGATCTCACAATAACTTTCACTAAAAGGTTGTTTAGCGTGATAAGCAACGTGGGTTACCGCTTTATTGTGAGCAACACGTAATATGTAGGTTTTAAGGCTGCTATTTCCCTTAAAGGCTTTCAAGGATTGCCACACCGCTAAGCTGATTTCTTGCAATAACTCTTGTTGCAAGTGTTGGTTGGCCTCATAGCTTGATGCGACTCGGCTCAGTAGCGGCCCATATTCAGCAACAATGGCATTAAAATCCTTGCTCAACGGTAATTCCTGCAACCTAAATATTTAAAAACTAATGTATTAGTGTGTCGCTTTCAAAAAATATTACAAATATCTGTAATGTTTTTTAAAAGCCCAAGACTAAAACATTAAACGGTGAATAAAACAGCGTTAAAATGTTAGCCAAAGCGATGGAAGTTTACATATCGCAACGGTCAAACTGAACAAATCATTACCCACTAACAATAGGAAAAGAACATGAGCGGATTAACAATCACATTGCTGGTCTTAGGCAGTATAACCTTATATTTAGCTGCGGCTTGGTTAGATACCAAACATAACTGGAAACTCATTGATTGGTTCAATGGAGATACACAAAATCCATTTAAAACCTCAAAAGAACAGCAATTTAAAACAACTATCAACCATAAAGATCAAGAAATTAAAGACTTAAAAGAACGTATACAAGTGCTCGAAAAAATCGTCACAGAGCCCGCCTATGAGCTCAATAAAAAGATTAATTCCCTTTGAAAACACAAATACCTGCGCAGTTCATCTTGTTAGTGGCTGCGCTATGTTTGTTTATGCCTAATCTTTAATCTGACGAACCTTAAATGCGGCTATGCTCAGCGGCACTTTCCCCATGGCTATGGCGTTCCCCAGTAACACCACAAGTACACCAATCAAAGCAGGCAATCGCCACTGATAGCCTTCAAATAAAGTGGAAATAAACAACGCGACCAAAGGATACATTAACACCACATAAGCGGCCTTATCTGAGCCAATTTGCTGTACCAGCTTCATATATGCTCCAAATGCTAAGACTGAGCCGAACACCGCTAGAAATAAAAGCGAAAGGTAATAATCAACTGAGCTAGGAAAGACTAATTCAGCGCCATTTAAAAAAGCGTAGCCATACAAAAACACCAACGCATAAGTCATTGCCCAAAAATTCATTTGCAGTACTGGGGTGCCATGGTCAAGTATGCGTTCCGAAATCACGTTACCAAATGCAGCGCAAACAAAGGCAATACAAGCCAGCGTAATCCCAAGGGATAAAAACATATGAGTCTGTGCATGTTCAAATTGCGGCACAAAAATCATCGCCATTCCCAGCAAGCCAAAAGTTGCGCCAAGCACTACCTCTAAACGTATTGGCTTTTTTAAAAATAGACGACGCATAATGACATTAATATAAATAATGCATGAACTCATAAGCGCAACCACTGCGCTCACTAAATATTTCTGACTTTCATATAAAAAGCTGTAGTCGAGGGTGTAAAGGCTTAATCCCACTGCGGCCATCTTTATATGGATATGCATGGGTAATTTCAGTGACAGCTTTTTAAACCAACACACACACCCAAGTAAAATAGAAGCGATAGTAAATCGATACGCGACCGACAATACAGGGTCTACTTCACCTAATTGAAAGGTAATTGCTATCCAAGTTGAGCCCCAAATTAAAGTGCAGCTAATAAAAAGTTGAATATTTGACACTCAAAGGCTCTCATGCAAAATGACTAGGTAGGCATAGTAACAAAACGTTTTAAAAGCGACTAATAAAGAGTATTCTGTTTAGAAATATTGTTTAAATTGACAAAGGGAATTGAAAAAATGAAAAAGTTGTTAGGTTTGTTAGTATTACTTTTAGTAATCCTCGCTGTGACTTTATGGATTCGTTCAGAAACTGTATTTGAAGATAACCAACTACAAATTAAACAATCGAAACAAGAGTTACCCTTAGATACAGATGCCGCTGTTGCGAGATTTGCCAAAGGCATCCAAATAAAAACAATATCCCACGACGATCCAGCACAATTTAATCCTCAGCCTTTCATTGAATTTAGGCAGCACATCAAACAAAGTTACCCACTTGTGCATCAAGCTTCCCAACAAAAAACATTTAGTGAACATAGCCTGTTATATTATTTTCCTGGCACAGACAACTCTCTCAAACCAGCTCTATTTATGGGCCATATGGATGTAGTTCCAGTAGACGATGCAACCCTAGATAAATGGCAACAACCGCCTTTTAGCGGCGCAGTAGTGGACGATATTATATGGGGAAGAGGCACCATAGACGACAAAGTAACGGTATTTGCGTTGCTGGAATCAATTGAACTGTTATTGCAACAAAATAAGCCTTTTAAACGAGGGATCTATTTAGCATTTGGTCATGATGAAGAAATAGGTGGCAGTCAAGGCGCTGTAAAAATTGCAGAATATTTACAACAACAAGGTGTAGAGTTTGAATTTGTGTTAGATGAAGGGGGCGCCATTACCGACGGTATCATGCCGGGCATAGAACAACCTGTAGCAATTGTTGGCGTTGCCGAAAAGGGATTTGTAAACCTCAGACTAACCGTCAATTCCGAAGGTGGGCATTCTTCGCAACCACCAGAACACACAGCGTTAGGTATATTGAGTGAAGCCATTGTCAAAGTAGAAAATGCCCAATTTGATACCGATTTAACATTTAGCAAAATGACCTTTGATGCGGTTGCTACGCACGCACCACTGAGCAGTCGTTTACCTATGGCTAATTTGTGGTTATTAGAACCTGTTGTAAGCAATGTAATGCTAAAAACACCATCAAGTGCCGCAAGCATCCGCACAACTATTGCAGCAACCATGGCCAGCGGCAGCTCCAAATCTAATATTCTGCCCTCTCAAGCGTCAGCAGTGATTAATTTTCGAATCCTGCCTGGAGATAGCATTGAAAGTGTTAAACAACATGTTATCAGTGCCATTGATGACGAACGCGTATTGATTAGCGACTTTATGGGCATTAACCCTTCAGGGGTTTCACCCACAGATAGCGTTGGTTTTAAGTTAATCGAAAAGCATATACGTCAGCTCGATAACGATGTACTAGTGGCGCCCTATTTAGTCGTTGGCGGTACAGACTCACGCTATTTCACAAGTCTGTCAGATAACGTTTATCGTTTTATGATGGTGCGCTTAAATCCAGAAGGTTTAACACGCTTTCACGGCATAAATGAACAACTACCAGTGCAAGATTATCTCAATGCGATTAGTTTTTTCCATGCAATGCTGCAAGAAACCAGTGGCATCGAAATGCCGCAAAGTAGCCATTAAGAGTAAGCCAAGGCTATAAATAGGAATAGACTAAATAGAAAAGCGGCGCGCAAATTAACCACCCTACAAAAGTGCATTTGAAAAAGCCATCACACGGCGCATCAAAGGTAAAAGAAGTGGGTTGCTGCCGCGTTTCAGGGAAAGGTTTTAGCAGTCGATAGAGTTTGAAGAATCCCAATCCTACTAGGATTGGGACCACTACAATGGCAATAATGAATAGCACAAACATCCAAGTTTCAGGTGAGTTCCTGTGCATGCTAGATACTCAAAAACGCAATATTAACCGCGGATTTCACCGTCACCATAAACCACAAACTTTTCAGTAGTTAAGGATTCGGCCCCCATTGGTCCGTAGGCATGCAATTTACTGGTAGAAATACCAATTTCCGCGCCTAAACCTAATTCACCCCCATCTGAAAAGCGTGAAGAAGCATTGGCCATAACAACAGCAGAGTCGACAATCCGAATAAACTCATTTGCCGCAGAATAATCTTGGGTCACTATCACTTCAGTGTGCCCAGAACCGTATAAACCTATATGCTCAATCGCTTTATCAAAATCTTCCACTACGCGCACTGCAATCTCCAGCGCTAAATACTCGGCATGCCAATCATCCACAGTGGCTGCTTCGGCATCTTTAAAATAACCGATGCTATTTTCACAGGCATGCACTTTCACTTTATGCTCAGACAACATTTTGGCGGCCATTGGTAAAAAGGTGTCGGCGACAGATTGGTGCACCAGTAAGGTTTCTAGGGAATTACACACGCTAGTGCGCTGGGTTTTGCCATTTTCGAGAAGCGATAAACCTTTGTTTAAATCTGCTTGTTTATCAATATATAAATGACAAACACCTTTAAAGTGTTGAATAACCGGAATACGACTATTTTCAGTAACAAAACGGATTAAACCTTCTCCGCCTCGGGGAATAATCAAATCGATAGAATCATTTAACGTCATCAATTCATTCATTACACTGCGGTCGGTATTGGGGACAACCACCACCACATTCGGGTCTAATTGATGTTTTTCTAACGCCACCTGAATGCATTTTGCCAATGCCAGATTTGAATGAATCGCTTCTTTACCACCACGTAATATCACCCCATTACCGGCCTTAAGACACAATGCCGCGGCATCAATTGTCACATTCGGACGAGACTCATAAATCATTGCTATTACACCCAAAGGGATACGCATTTTACCGACGCGAATTCCACTTGGACGTTGTTGGACATGGCTAATTTCCCCCACAGGATCAGCTTGTTGAACGATTTCAAGTACCGCGCTGCGAATGGCTTCCAGCCGCTCTTCGGTTAAGCGTAAGCGATCTTGCATAGATGCATCGATTTGATTTTCCTGGGCTGCATCCAGATCTTTTTGGTTAGCACTTAAAATCTGCTCTTTTTGCACAATCAGTTGATCGGCTATTTCTGTCAGCAGGGCATTTTTTGCCTGACTTCCTAAAGACGAATAAGCTCGTGCTGCTTTTTTTGCTGCCACTGCTGCTGCAGCGATTGAAAATGTCATATAAATTTACTCACTTTTTATAACAGAACCATATCATCTCTGTGCACCACAGCTTCGCCAAAAGTATAACCTAGAACACTTTCGATTTTGCTGCTTCGCATCCCTTTTATACTGTTCAAATCAGATGAATTATACAATGCCAACCCCTTGGCAAGTGCGTTATTTTGATACTCGATGGTTACTGCATCGCCGGAACTGAACTGACCAATCACGTCGACGATGCCACTAGGCAACAAGGAAGCTCCTTTGTTAAGAATGGCCGTTTTAGCGCCCGAGTCAATGACAATTTTGCCACCACTTTTTAAGGTATGTTTTAACCATTGACGCCGCGCATTTTCCCGACTTGCAACAGGAATAAAACGTGTACCTTGGATCTTTCCGTCTAATAGTTGATCAAACACTTCGCCTTTTTGACCGTTAACTATTAGGGTTTGAATACCACTTTGTGTGCACTTTTGAGCAGCCTGGAGTTTGGTTATCATTCCACCTGTGCCCATTTTTGTGCCCGCGCCACCAGCTAAAGCAAACGTATTATCATCGATACAAGGTACTTCTGATATCAATTTAGCATCAGGGTTTGCACGGGGATCTTGATCATATAGGCCGTCAACGTCTGAACAGATAATCAAAGTGTCCGCTTGGGCGATAAGTGCTGTATAAGCCCCTAAATTATCGTTATCACCTACTTTGAGCTCATTCACTGCCACTGTGTCATTTTCGTTCACAATCGGCAAAGCTTGATGATTCAACAACTCGCGTAATGTATTTTTTATATTTACATAGCGAGTTCGGCTATGTAAGTCGTCGTAAGTTAACAATAACTGGGCACAGGGAAAATCAAAAAAGCGCGACCAGTTAGACATCATCTGCATTTGCCCGATGGATGCCATTGCCTGTTTTTCAGCAATAGACGGGGGATGATGAATAGGAATACTGCCGCGACCAGCAGCAACACTGCCAGAAGAAACCAAAATAACTTCTTTGCCCTGTTCTCGGCTTGCGGTAATAAAACGCGCGATTGCCAATAAATAACGTCCACTGCAATGCTGACCATCAGGCGCAATCAATGCGCTACCGACTTTTATAACAGCACGCTGCCACTCAAACTCATGCATCAGTTTTCTCTACTTAAATAATTATTCGTAGATTACGACAATTCACAAACTAAACAAGGCATTGGGGTTATAAGTTATGGAAAAATAGGAGGGTTAATCTTTAGCAGCCTTAGCTAACTGTTGTTTTAACCAAATTTCTGCGGTATCAACATCATCAAAAAACTTATAATGTTCCCCAGCGTTTTGGTAAATCTCACCAATATGTTGTTTGGCGAAATTGGGTGAATCACAATCATTAACTAAAATTGCAGTGGCGATTCTATTCCGCTGCTTTTCAGCTCGTACAATCTCCGATAAGCGTTGCCCTGCGGCGTGCACATAGATACATTCACCATGCATAATGACAAGAACCGCCCAAGGTTCCTGAGCAAGCTGTTCGATCAGTGGATTTGCTTCTTCACCAGATTCATCTAGTGATTCAAGATTCCAAGGACCAGTCCCCTCCAGTCGTAAGATTCGATCTTTGACGAACAACTCTAACGTACCGTGGGCCTCAAACATTCTATGCACAATTACGCCTATCCGGTTAATTTTATACCCATAGGTTGAGTATATTTATTTTTTACCATTGATGCCAACATTTTAAAGATATACCTAATATCTCGATTAACTTCTGACCTTTAATTAATGTCGTTTTTATCCAAAAACTTGGCTAATACTCTCAGTTTAAGATAATCAAGAATCTCTTGTTCCTGGTCTGCAATTTCACCATCAATAAGACATATTCCTTGAGCGAGTACTAAGGCCTTTTTAGCATTAAAAGATAAAGGGTCTTTCAATGACATAACAAATTGTTTTGCTTCGCCATTTTCTACGGCTTCTCTGACCTGATGAATGGATTGGCGCTGGAACTCTTCCATATCTTCTTCACCTTGCCACTTAATATGGTGAAATATAGAGTCGTAATAATCTTGCTCGGATAGGGTGATTTTGCCATCTATTCGATAAAGCAACATACACAACTTTAATAACGCTTCATTGAAAGATTGTTCCATTCCAACTTTTACTCCAATTCATAATAACAGGTCAATCTGCACTATTAAGGGAAGTGCACTTATGCGTAAAAGATGAAATGGGGACTAAATCTGTTTTTCCAATTCGATTGAAAACTGTTAACTACTCTTTTCCTGCAGTAATTGATCTATCTGTTCACGTTGGTCGAGACAAAATAAGACAACCACATCACCAGCTTTAGCCTTCTGTAAAGCCAGTTTAGCCCCAGCCAAAGGCGAATCAACGCATTCAATAATTGAATCGCTAACACCTTTTTGCTGTAAATGTTTAGCCACAAGATCGAGTAGCTCTTTGGGTTGCCTACCCCGTAAATATCGGGCTAATTCCGCCACTATGTAATGGTCAGCCTGCAATTTATAAATTTCATCGCTAAGCTCTTTAATATCCGTATCCGCTCTATCACCAGCGTTACTGAACATAACAATATAGCGCTTTGCAGGGAGCTGTTTTGCCGTGCTAATCATGGCTTTAACACTATGTGCATTATGGGCAAAATCGACCATGACTGTTGAGCCGCTATAGGTATATAAATTGCCCCGTCCAGGATTATCCTTGGCTGAACTACCAAAGCGCATTAAACCTTGCTTGATGGCGTGCAGGGGAATGTGTAAAGCCATACTCAGACCAATCACACCCAAGGCGTTTTGGATATTGTGCTGAGCAGCCCCTTGCATGGTCATTGGAATCGACTTTACCTCTGCAATAGGTACAGGCGTTCCATCGGCATGCATATACACAAATTGCTCATTATCGACAAATACACAAGGCCAACCAACCTGCTGATTTTGCAGAATCAGAGGGTGTTTTGGATCTTCACTGAACCAACAAATTCGACAATTAACGTGCTTAGCTTGCTGAACCACCAATGTATTATCCGCATTGAGCACTAACGTCCCGGAACTATCTAATCCTTTCGCCACAACAAACTTTACTTCGGCCAACTCTTCAACCGTATTAATACCGTATTGTCCAAGGTGATCACTGGCAACATTGGTAATAAGCGCGGCATCCACATTATCGATTGGGATCCCGCGGCGTAAAATGCCGCCCCTAGCAACTTCTAAAAAGGCCATCTCAGTGCGTTTGTCGCGCAACAGCATTCTTGCGCCACCAGGGCCCGAATAATCACCCTTATCAATAATTTCATCACCCACTTTGATAAAGTCAGTGGAAGTCACACCGGCACAAATTCCCGCCGCTTTAGCGATCTCGCTAGCCAGCCGTACACTGGTTGATTTGCCGTTGGTGCCGGTAACAAAGGCACGGGGAATATCTTTGTATTGTTGCCAATCCAACGCTGTGCTTTGCGGCAGTTCTGTAATAGGCCAAACGTCAACCGTTGGCCCAGTGCCTAGACTAAATTCGTCGTCATCACTAATAGCAGTAACATTATGAGCATGGGCTTGAGCCATGAGATTTAACAACTCAGAATTTTGCTCCTGATTAAGCGTAATTTGCAATTGTTTAACTCGACTAGGCAAATCAATTTCTGGTTGCTGACAAAGTTGTGAAACTGTTAACTCCCAAGCAAGCTCAGCTAGGTCACATGCAGAATAAAGTGCATCCATAGGGGCGCTAAGTGCCATACTCGCACCGCCGGTGTAAAGCCGAAATGTATAGGTTTGCTGCCAGTTTATTTGCGGCAACAACTTATCGACCCAACTCTGCCAAGTGTTGATCACAAGACGACTATCAATGTCGTCAATAAACACGTCTAAGATAGCCCCTGGTTTATCCCACAATAAATTGGGACCGGTCAGTCGTCTGACTTCATCTAGCTCTAAACGCATTAATCTGAATCTTCATCACGTTCAACGACTAAGCGCACACCTCTTTCATCTTGAACGAGGGTTTGACCAGCATCGAGTTCAAATTTGTGTTCGACAGGTTCAAACAGTTTTTCCGGATAGTCACGAGAGGGCACTTCATCTTTTTGGGTCAAGTCACGATCCGCTTGGAAATGCACAATTTGTTTCCAACAACGGGTAATGTTGTCGCCAAGAATAATCAACAAATCGCCTTTTTGACAATCCGCTAAAGCCTTATCGATGGCGTCTTTTTCAGACGGAATCACTTGTATATCGTCGTCAGACAATCCCTGTTCTAAGTAGGTTTTACGCAACAACTCTGGTATTTCATCATGCCCTCGACCGCGACGATCATCGTCCGCTTTACAAACGATCGCATCGAAACCTTTGGCAGTAATAGTAGCTGCCTCAATCACATCTTCATCCCGTCTATCACCCGGCATGGCAATAACCAAACGACGTTTTCCGGTGACATCTAAGCGCATCGCTAAATCGGTGATAGTTTGAATCGCCGCAGGATTGTGCGCGTAATCCAAAATCACTTTAAACGGATGTTCGTCATAAATATTAAGACGGCCAGGCGCTTGATAGAATGAGGTATTGAAAATACGTAACCCTTGGCGAATATCTTCCAATGAAGTGTTAAAACAATATGCCATTGCAGTCGCAAACATAGCATTTTGCACGTTATGCATTGCTTTGCCTTCAATGGTCGCTGGAATAAGATGAGTCCATAACAGCGGGATATGTGAGCCCTTATCGTAAATGGTGATCATGTCACCATTAATCCCTTTTTCCAAAACCACAGCTAAACCACCACTGCGGATATGCTCCCGTACCAAACCATGGCCAGAATCCGTGGTGACATAACAAATGCGCTTCGCGGTACAAAAGTCTGCCATTTCTAAACAGTGTCTATCATCTGCGTTAAGTACCACACAGTCTTTTGCCACTTCCACAACCACACGTTTAATCTGGGCAAGTTGCTCTAATGTGTCTATACCCCGCTGACCTAAGTGGTCGGCGCTGATATTCAAACAAGCACCCACATCACATTCGCTGTAACCAAGACCACGTTTAAGTATGCCACCTCGCGCGGTTTCCATTATCGCGAAGTCAACACTGGGGTCGCGCAGTACGATTTGCGCTGAAGTAGGACCTGTCATATCCCCTTTTACGGTTAAATGACCGTCAATATACACCCCATCTGTCGAGGTCATTCCTGTGGTATAACCAACACTCTTCATTATGCTAGCTAGCATGCGAGAAGTGGTGGTTTTACCGTTAGTTCCGGTAATTGCGGCAATTGGTATGCTTGAATGGGCACCAGGAGGAAACAACATATCCATCACTTTACCAGACACATCTCTAGGCGTGCCTTCACTAGGAGCAACATGCATTCTAAAACCAGGCGCGGCGTTACACTCACAAATGCCGCCGCCAATTTCTTTATATGACTTACTGATATCATCAGTGAGGAAATCAACACCACCAATATCTAAGCCGATGGCTTTTATCGCCCGTACTGCCATATCTCGGTTGTCAGGGTGCACAGAATCTGTGACATCAATGGCGGTACCGCCGGTTGATAGATTTGCCGTTGAGCGTAAGTAAAATTCCTGCCCTTCCTGCAACACCGTATTTTTGTCATATCCGGCTTCCGCTAACAAACGTTCAGCTTGATTATCCAATTCTAATCGGGTCAGAACTTTTTCATGACCGATACCGCGACGGGGATCTTTGTTCACAATATCCACCAGCTCTTCAATCGTGCTGCTACCATCTCCTACTACATGACCTGGAACCCGTTTAGCCACAGCCACTAACTCGTCATTTACCACCAACATACGATGATCAAAACCGGTCAAATAACTTTCTACCAATACCGCTCGGCTAGTACCAAATTTCTGGGCTTCATTAAATGCTGTTACCACTTCCTCATCAGTAGTGAGGTTGATGCTGACGCCTCTACCATGATTCGCATTGAGTGGCTTAATCACCACAGGGAAACCAATACGATTAGCCGCACGCACCGCTTGACGCTCACTGTAAATCATCAACTGTTTAGGTACAGGCAGACCTAAGTCATTTAAAAGATTGTGGGTGTCTTCTTTGTCGCAAGAAATTTCAACAGCGATATGTTTTGTTTCACTGGTGATAGTAGCTTGAATACGCTTTTGATATTTACCGTGACCAAATTGCACTAAGCTGTAATTGTTTAAACGTAACCAAGGAATATCACGCTCTTCGGCAGCTTTAACCAAACTACCAGTACTAGGGCCAAATTCTTTTTTCTGGGCCATGCGTACAAAGTCTTGCAGCTCTTGGCTAAAATCAAAATCATCATCAATATCGGCATTAATTGCAGTCTGAACTTCTTCTGGTAAAAGGTGAGTAAGTAGTCGCATACCCAAAGAACCAGCTTCTAAACCAACATCCTGTTGTTTGTATTGATACACAACGTTATAGCAACCGGGTTTATCTAAACTCCGAGTGCGACCAAAGCCCACAGGCGAACCCGCTAAGTTTTGCAGTTCAAGGGCAACGTGTTCCCAAATATGGCCCATCCACGTACCTTCGTCATCGCGCAAGCGACGGATAAAACCACCTTCTTCTTGGTAGGAACAACCGTGGCTGTGCAAACTAGGAATCGCATTGATTAAGCCATTGATGAAATCCTCACCTAATTTTACTGAAGGCCAATTCTCCAACTCGCCTAAATCGATTTGATATCGAATAACAGGAAAATTAGCGTAAACATTTGGGCCGACATAAACGTTTCTACTGAGGATCTTCATATATTTGGGCTTCCTTGTGTAAGTTGCTCTAAAACTATTAACAACACGCTAAACGTGAATCACATTGATGAAAGGAGAGTGAAAACAATACTACAAGTAACGGACTTAAGATAAGGATGTTTTAGCTTATAGAATTGTAGTAACTAGGCTATATAAAAACAGTGGTATTCGCCACTGTTTTTATATTCAGCATAAATGGAGGATTAAGCGAATGCTTGGCGCGTACTGATATTGTAACGACTGCCCGATGCGAGGATATGCACCTTTAAATTAAGTAAGGTCAAAGCATCACCTCTGCGTGCTTCAGCCATTGACGAATATTCGATATCCGCAGGGTCAACAACGGTTATTGCACCACTGCCTACCACTGTAAATTCATTATTCTCATCAATAAATGCGGCGGTATCTTCGTCTAATCCAATACCCACTAAAAACGGATTATAGGAAACAGCACTTAGCAAACGCGATAAACGATTGCGTTCATTAAAGTGTTGATCCACCACTACCGTGTTGATCAAGCCCATACCAGGCGCTAAGTTCACCCCATCTTCAGTGGGCACAATACCAGTACTGCCACCGGTTATCATGTGTTGTGACACTATTGCCGCACCCGCAGAGGTGCCAGCTACATGCACACCTTTGGCATTAATTTGACGAATCGTCTTAGCAATGGGGGTACCACCTAATATGGTCGACAAACGCAATTGATTGCCGCCGGTGATAAACACAGCCGTGCATTTTAAAAGTTGTTCAACATAATCAGGGTTTTGCGCATCAGCGCGCTCGCGAATAGGTAATGAAATAGTTTTACCCGCACCTAGTTGGTGAAATAAGTTTTCATATCGTTCGCCGGTATCATCTAGTTGAGAAGCCGTTGGAATCACGCAGATCACTGCATCTGCACCCCCAGCGAGCTCAACAAATTTTGTCAGTATTTCAGGGTTATCT
This sequence comes from Aliiglaciecola sp. NS0011-25, assembly GCF_040370605.1. Lineage (NCBI taxonomy): Bacteria > Pseudomonadati > Pseudomonadota > Gammaproteobacteria > Alteromonadales > Alteromonadaceae > Aliiglaciecola > Aliiglaciecola sp. NS0011-25. The sequence continues at coordinate 6,594 of NZ_BAABWR010000005.1, read as the reverse complement.
ATTTTCTCTTCGGCGCCGCCGATGGGGATTACATAACCACGTTGCTGCCCTTCAATATTAGGAGACGGCATATTCAATCCTCAAACGTACCTTTTTTTACAAAAGATTTATCAAAAATGTGCCACACACCAAGTGCCATGACATGGCTGATGCGGGACGAATCGTCAAGTATAACAAGATCTGCGTCAAACCCAGCGTGTATCTTGCCTTTTTTATGAAAATTCATCAAAGAAGCCACATTTGAGCTGAAAAATGGCAGGCAGTCTTGCAGCGGCACACCATTATCGAGCAGTTCATATAGCACTTGGGTCATCGATTCTGAGTTGGCGAAGTCCATTTTGGTTAAATGTCCTTGTTTATCAAAACACGGTAAACAGCCACCGCCGTCAGAACTAATGGTGAGTTTGTCGTTTGGAAAGTCACTGGCGAGATATCGACTTAGCGCGTCCGCAGGTTCATAACCCTCACCATCGGTTTCAAATGCAGTTACGTCAATCCAACAACCTTGTTTGGTTAGCTCACAAGCCTCTTCAAACAAAAACCGCTGGCGATTTACATGGGTTGGATTAAATGTTCTGGCCGGTATTTCTGAGCCTGATAACGCTTCTCGTACCAAACTCAAGCCACGTTCGCCGTCACCTAAATGCAAATGCACAGTACCGGCCTTACCAGTCATCAATCTTGCCACATGGGCTTCAGAAGCGACTTTTAACAATTCATTAAGGGTTGGTTGACTAGAGCGATGGTCGCTGATGGCTAATTCACCCACCGCCACTATGGGATCAACAAACACGATATCGGTTTTAATGGAACCGGTTAAGGTAGTGGGCGGTAAATGATAGCCCCCAGTGTAACAATAAGCAGATAAACCTTCCTCACGCAGACCGTACACCTGAGCAACCAAAGACTCAGTACTGCGCGTTGTATCATCAGTACCTAAGAGTCCAACGGCTGTAGTAACACCTGCACGGGTAAATTGGCTCAGAGGAACCGGTGGCACACGGGTGGCAAATCCAGCTTCACCGCCACCACCGGTAATGTGAGTGTGCGCATCTATTAAGCCTGGGATTACAGTCGCTCCTTGCAAATCGAGCTGCTGAACATCAAGTTGAGAATCAAGCTTAGGCAGGCTATCTAAAATCTGTAAAACTCGACCGCCTCCCACTAAAAGGTGACGAATACCAAGAGCCTGCGGGGCGAAAATATTGGCATTTTTCAGTAGAATTAATGACTGCTTGTTCAACCCGATCTCCAAATAAAGTGTTGATGCCTAAAACTGGTGTTTTAGGGCTAAATCGTAAAAATCGGATTATACACTAGCTATAAGCGATAGTTTATCTCAGCCATAGAATTACTAGACATTTTACCGGATCGTAAGCGCCTTTGGTTTTGTAACCTGGCCTTTAGGCCATGGAAAGGTTCATTGTGCAAGCGGGCCTAAAGCACCCGCCTACAGGGAACGCTTTGTTAACGAATAATTACCACTCGCCGGTATTTTCCATCGATGCCCAAGGCTCTTGAGGGGCAAGAGCCTTACCTCGTTGCAGTAATTCAATGGAAATATTATCCGGTGAACGCACAAAGGCCATATGACCGTCTCTAGGCGGACGATTGATAACCACACCGGCATCACTTAGTTTCTGACATAAACCATAAATGTCATCAACCAAAAACGCTAGGTGTCCAAAGTTTCTGCCACCAGTGTAAGTTTCTGGATCCCAATTATAAGTCAGTTCCACTAAAGGAGCGTCATCTTTCTCTGCACGCTCTGCGTCTTCGGGAGCGGCTAAATAAACCAAAGTAAACCGACCTTTCTCATTTTCGATACGCTTGCTTTCTTGCAAACCTAGTTGCTCACAATAGAATTTTAAAGATGCATCTAAGTCTGCGACTCGCACCATAGTATGTAGAAATTGCATGAAAAACTTGCCTCTTGGGTAACGTTAAGCTTGTGTTTATTAACACCAATCTAGACAATATTGTCATTATTAACCGGCACCTCTAGTATGGTGGGTGATTTTAATTATTCAATCCTTTAGAGGGGTTGTTGCAAAGAAAATGGCAGTTTTAAACTGGCGCCTGATTTAGCTGGATTACCGATCATTTCGTCATAAGGCGAGTCATGCACCATAACTGCCTGCAACACATCAATATCTGCAAAGGCCTCGCGAACTTGTTGAGTGCTATTAAAACGCATTAATTCATTGCCGTTGTATAACATGCCTTGCTCATTTCCTATACGCAACTTCAGTAAATAAATACTCATTTCAAACGATTGTAATTCAAGTTCATCTATACTTTGGTTTTGGCTTATCAATTGTTGATATTCGAATTTCATCTGCACTTCTCGACTAATGACAACTCTAGCGTGGTTTAGGATATTTACGTTTAATCAGCAGGTTTAGTTCATAGTCGCGAATAACGCTCAGTCGACTCTACAATTGATTGAACAACAAGCCCTTGTTTTTGATTGTTATATCCCAATCAAAATAGTAGAAACAAATAGTGACATGAGATTTGGAAGTAGTAATATCTACGAAGTGTTTATCTTTATCTGTATTTTTTAGTAAGTGTCTGCCACATTAAAGGAAGGCATTTACTTTGGCCGCTGAACAAATTGGCTGGAATAGATAAACAATTTACAGACTATATTTAAAAAAATTCAACGATTTGCTTCCTAGCTTGTCATAATATTATCTAGTTGCGTGTAATTTAGGAAAGAAAATGACTGACGAATCAAACCCCAAATCCATTAAGCCGCACATTATTTTAGCAGTGATTGTGATCTGTGTTGCAGTCATAGGTTATTTTGCGTTAAGCGGCAGTAATGAAACCGAAGAAGTCCCTGAGCCGATAATAGAAGCTCCCATTCCAGATCCAATCATTGACGAAAATGAGCAACAGCAATTCGACGAATACGCTGTAGAAGACGAAGCTGAAATGATCGAAGAAGAGCCTGTGCTTGTGGATTTACCGCCACCTGAACCGATTCCAGAGCCACTCGATACCAGCGATGCTGCGGTGAAAACGTCGATTATTAGTTTAGCCAATTATGAAGCAGCGGCAAGTTTATTGGTAAATGATGACTTGCTTAGACGTTTTGTGGTTATGACCGAAAACGCTGCCAATCATAATATTGCGACTAATCATCAAGTAATAGTGCCGCCGGAACAAAAGTTTCGTGTGTATGAGCAATCTGATAAAAGTTTTATCGATGCAGCCAGTTTCAAACGTTACACGCCCTATGTAGAAACCTTAGATTCTATGGATACAGATTCGTTAATATCGCTATACGAAACTTATAAACCGTCAATTACAGATATTTACGCCGAAATTGGCGACCCTGATGACGACTTTACCTTTGTATTAATGGATGCAATCAATCATCTGCTGGATACGCCAGAAGTGCCTGTGCCCATCGAAGTTTATACTGATAGTGTGATGTACAAGTTTGCCGATGACCGATTAGAAAGTTTAACCGCCGTGCAAAAGCAACTGCTGCGCACAGGACCAGAAAACATGCGTCGCATCAAAGCAAAATTGCGTGAAGTCAGAGATGCGTTGCAATAACAGCAATTCCACTAGGATGATTAAGGCGAGTGTCTAATGGACTTATCTAAGCTACAAAGCCAACTTGCTCAGCAGCAGGGTAAAATACCGCCAGTAGAAAAGTGGAATCCAGATTTTTGTGGTGATATTGATATTCACATCAAACATGATGGTAGTTGGTTTTATATGGGCACGCCCATTGGACGTAAACCACTAGTGAAATTGTTTGCTAGTGTTTTACGCAAAGACCAAGACGAATATTTCTTGGTCACGCCCGTGGAAAAAGTACGCATTAAAGTCGATGACGTGCCCTTCATTATCACTCAGTGGGACAAACAAGACGATTTACTCACCTTTAGCACACAAACTGACGATAGTTTTGTGGTCAGCAACGACAACCCAGTAGAAATACGCCAAGACGCAACGACTCAAGCAATGCTTCCTTATGTCAAAGTAAGACGTAACCTCTGGGCTCGCCTACATCAAAACGTATATTACCAACTTATCGAAATAGCCGAAGAAGTGGCCATAGATGGCAAGCAACAATTGCAACTTAGCAGCGGCGAATACACCTTTACTTTAGGCACATTTTAAACAAAAGTTTACAGTTGTTTAAGACGCTATTTTTGACCTGCTAAACAAATTAACCTAATGTTGATAACTCTTACAATATTGGCAGGGACTCCTTGATGATTAGCCGTAAATCTTTATTTTTAAAAGCATCTTTTCTACTTATTACCACCGCGATTCTGAACGTTAGCCATGCCGCAACCATTATTCATGCTGGCAAGCTGATTGCTGCGGATAATAACGACGTTCAAAACAAAGTATCAGTGATTGTTGAAGGTAATAAAATTAGCCGCATAGAAAAAGGCTTCACCCCAGCAGGTGACAATGATGAAATCATAGATCTTTCAGAGTACACGCTAATGCCCGGCTTGATGGACATGCATACCCATATCAGCAGTCAATTTGAAGGCCCTAGTACCTACATGGAACCCTTTGTTTTAAACGAAGCGGATTTTGCGATTAAAGCCGTGGTCTATGCCAAGAAAACCCTAGATGCAGGTTTTACTACCGTACGTAATTTAGGAGACGGTTACAATGAAACCGTAGCACTGCGTAACGCCATCAATAGTGGCAAAGTCCCCGGTCCGAGGATATTCACCGCAGGTCAGGCGATCGCCACTACTGGTGGACACGCCGATTCGACCAATGGGCAAGCAAAAATAATTCGCCGCGATCTCGGCCCAGAAGAAGGGGTTATCAATGGTGTAGCAGAAGCCAGAAAAGCGGTTAGACAGCGCTATAAAGATGGTGCTGACTTGATTAAGATTACTGCCACAGGTGGTGTTTTATCGGTAGCCAAAAGTGGCCAAAACCCACAATTTATGGATGATGAACTACAAGCAATTGTCGACACAGCTAAAGACTATGGCATGACAGTCGCCGTGCATGCCCACGGCAAAGAAGGTATGCGCCGCGCTATTTTGGCCGGTGTTTCGTCCATCGAGCACGGTACTTACATGGATAAAGAAATCTTCAAACTGATGAAGAAACACGATATTTATTATGTACCTACTATTATGGCTGGAAATTGGGTGGCAGAAAAAGCCAAAATTGACGGTTTCTTTCCTGATTTAGTGCGTCCTAAAGCCGCTAAAATAGGTCCACTAATTAAGGCAACCCTTGCAAACGCATATAAATCAGGGGTCAACATTGCTTTTGGAACAGACTCTGGGGTTTCGGCCCATGGTGATAATGGACTTGAGTTTGTGCTCATGGTCGATGCTGGAATGAAGCCCATAGAAGTAATTCGAAGCGCGACCTATCATGGCGCGAAATTGCTCAATGAATTAGATACCTTAGGCACAATAGAAGCAGGTAAGTTTGCTGATATGGTTGCCGTACATGGTGATCCGTTAAATGACATAAAAGAGATGCAAGATATTGATTTTGTGATGAAAAACGGGGAAGTTTTTGTACATAAACAGTAATCTCGGGCATCTTTTTCAATCTTCTGGAATGAAATTTCGGTATGCTCAGGTCTCTAAATAAAAGTAATAATAAAACCGTAAACCACTAAGTAATCAAACATATACATGGAGAAAAGAATGAAATTACGTTCAACAGCTATTGCTTTGCTTACCACCCTTGGGTTAACTATAAGCCTACCCTCTATGGCAGCCCATCACGAAGTTGGTGATTTAATTAAGACAGCCATGAAGTCTGATATACGAACCGAAGCTGAGATAAAGCGAGATCGCAACAGAAAGCCTGTTGAAACATTAGAGTTTTTCGGCCTTGAACCCGATATGCGTATTCTTGAATTGTTGCCTGGCGGCGGTTGGTATACAAAAATACTTGCGCCAGTAGTACGTGACAAAGGCGAATATTATGCTGCGATTGGGACTGGCAATATTAAAGAGTCCCTTAGTAATCAGCCTGGTTTCGACAAAATGAACATTGTCGCTGAAGAAGCAAAACTGTATCGTAAAGACGGGGCACGGTTCTATTCATTAGATTTAGATTCGTTCGGCGTGAAAGATCTCGATATGGTATTGACCTTCAGAAACTACCACAACTTCTCTGAAGAAGGCCGTAAAGCTATGAACGTTGCCGCATTTGAAGCACTGAAGCCAGGTGGTATTTATGCGGTTGTCGATCATACTGCACGACACATGGAGCCAGCAAACAGTTCAAATGGTAGACGTGTTGACCCAGTTTTAGCCATCAAAGAAATTATCGAAGCTGGGTTTGAATTTGTTGATTACAGCGACCTTCACTACCGCGAAGACGATGAACTAGAATATGAAGTAGGTGCAAAATCAGTAACCGGTAATACCGACCGCTGGACGATTAAATTCCGCAAACCAGAATAATTTCAGCACCAATATCAAAAATGCAATATCTGTTGTAGGCGGGTGTTTTAACCCCGTGCAATTGTGCGACCTTCCAGGGCCTAAAGGCCGTGCTACGGGAGCAATGTCTCTTGTAGGCGGGTATTTTAACCCCGCGCAATTGTGCGACCTTCCATGGCCTAAA